>JAGNUI010000017.1 GCA_017987065.1 Arenimonas sp. | reverse complement strand
GCAAATGCAGCCATGATTATCATCGGCACCCAGGTCAGCATCATGCCCCAGAATCGACCTTTGGAGTAGCCTTGGCTGTGGCTTACGCCCCATGCATGGATGATGCGCGAAAAAAGAAATGTAGCACCGAGCGCATGAATCATGTAAGGCGGATAACCGGTAAGCTCAAGCGAGCCTAATAAAATAAGCGCCAATGGCATATTTTCAGTAGCATTGGCATGTGCGCGAACCCGACATTGCAATTCGATGTTATCGCCATGTCCGAGGCCAATTTTATGCTCTCTACGCCATTTCACTACTCGCAGAGCAAGAAAAATAACCAATAAAGTGCAAAATCCTGCATACATCATCGAAATCATCGCTCAATCCTTATAAAGCATGTGCAAGCCACTCGGCTTGTTCATGGGTGGTGGAATATTTACCCTTCGCATCACAGTTTAAATGAGCTGTGGCGCATTGTGTATCGTGGGTGAAAAACAAGGTCACATCACGAGCCAACATATCGGCTAGAAATGCTTTTTTCTCATCAATAATAAGCTCAGGGAAACGGTCATAGCCCATGGTGATTGGCAGATGCACCCATGCACGCCCGGGAATTAAATCAGCACAAAACACGACGCGCTCATGCTCACCAATTATTTCTGCCAACAATAATCCTGGGGTATGACCATCGCTATGATGAAACCGCACTGCCTGCCCCAAACATTTTGAAAAATCGCCGTTCACCAATTCCAAACGACCACACTCAGCCAGCAGCGTGTTGAGTTCTGGAATGAAACTAGCGCGATCACGTGGATGCGGATTTTGCGCACGTTGCCATCCAATTTCACTGGCCACGAATATTGCGTTGGGGAAAAGTAAACGGGTAGCCGTGCCTTCTTGCCATGTCGAGAGCAAGCCGCCAGCGTGATCAAAATGCAAATGCGAAAGCACCACCACATCAATATCAGCATCGCTTAAACCGAGCTTATTTAACTCGGCAAGCAAAACATGCTCCGACTCTTGAATACCAAAGCGTTCACGCATTTTAGGTTCAAAAAAAGCGCCAACACCCGTTTCAAATAAAACCCGTTTGCCATTGATATTTTCAACCAACAAAGCCCGACAAGCTAAATCGATACGGTTTTGCTCATCGACTTTAACCCACTGTTGCCACATAAACTTTGGCGCGTTACCAAACATGGCGCCACCATCAAGCTTTTGCGAATTACCTAATAATGACCACGCTTTCATACTCATGTTTGCACCTGCAATTGCGCTAACTTCAATAATAATTGTTGCTCAGTTTCTGGGTAGTCTGGGTCTTTATCAATACATTCTACCGGGCAAACTACAACGCATTGCGGCTCATCAAAATGACCTACGCATTCCGTACAGCGATTGTGGTGAATAATATAAATATTCTCACCCTGCGTGATGGCTTGATTTGGGCAAGCCGGTTCACAGACATCACAATTGATGCACAACTCATTAATTTTTAGTGACATACAAATTAAACAATAGGGCTAGACAAACCTGACCGATTTTGTGAAGCAATCAGGGAATTTCTTCAACCACGAAATTACCACCAGCAGCAACCACAACAGGCTTAACTCTTTCTGCGTCAGCTGATTTGCCAACAAATAAAACCGTTGAGCCCTTTACAGCAACTGGCGATGCTCCGGTGAAAGCTTCAATTATAAAATCTGCCATAGCGGCACTATCAGGCGAACCAAA
Source organism: Arenimonas sp. (assembly GCA_017987065.1). Lineage (GTDB taxonomy): Bacteria > Pseudomonadota > Gammaproteobacteria > Xanthomonadales > Xanthomonadaceae > Arenimonas. The sequence goes on along the minus strand of JAGNUI010000017.1, from coordinate 14,687 downwards.
AACCAAGAGCTGTCCTTTACTCACCGTGCGCTCGATGGCAGGCTTAACCATTTCCATCTGACGACTGTATGGGCTAGAAGGCGCGTTAGCATCAACATTATCTTCTACTTTGCTATTAGCTGGTAAAAAGTATGGAATGGTAGAATCGGTGACCACTGCTTGATATTTCGATTTGGCAGCTACCTGACCCAAATACGCTTTCCACGCATTACTGTCGTCATTTGCGGGCGCCGTAATAGCAACTTGCTCAGCGCTTGTGTCTGCGCTTTCAGACTCTTTTTTACCACAAGCGCCCAATACAAGAACCATAACAAAAACGGACAAACCCAAAGTTAAACGTGACATAGTGACCCCTTATAGTTAGTGTGAAATTACTGCTTCCATTTTGCTACCAACGCATGATGCACATTGGCTGGAACAAATTCTGAAACATTACCGCCCAAGCGCGCTACTTCGCGCACTAAGGATGAAGAAATAAAACTGTATTGTTCTGATGGTGTGAGAAAAACAGTTTCAACATTAGCAATCAAATGTCGATTCATGCTCGCTAGCTGAAATTCGTACTCAAAATCTGAGACCGCACGCAATCCGCGCAATAATACCCCCGCCTTCATTTCATGAACGAAATTTGCCAATAAGCTATTAAAACCAACCACTCGAATATTTGAATGATTTTTCAATGCTTGTTCAGCCATTGCCACACGTTCTTGAAGAGTAAAAGCCGGTTTTTTATTGGTACTTTCAGCTATCGCCACAATCACTTGGTCAAAAAGCACCGATGCACGAGAAATCAAATCCAAATGCCCATTAGTGATGGGATCGAAAGTCCCCGGATATACCGCAGTACGGTATGTATTTAGGCTCATGGCAGTCTCAAAAAATATTAATTTATAGTGTATCAGTCAATGCTGACATTTTGCCATTGCAACAAGAAAAAGTGACTTTGCACTGTTTTGCCCTGCTTTAAGACCACCATGCCAGCTGGAACTTGCAAAGCCTGACTTGAACTTATTTCAATATATAACAATGCATTAGATGTTATTTTTGGCAATAAAAGTGGCCAAATTACAGGCCAATGATGACTATCAAAGGGTGGATCGAGGAATATTAAATCAAAATCTTTTTTCTGGGTATTTTCTAACCAAGCCATGCTATCTGCATGAATAATATTAACATTATCAATGCTGAGGCGATTTTTACTGGCTTCAAGCTGCTTGTAAGCATCAAAATTCGATTCAAGCATGGTCACTTGTAAAGCCAATCGTGAAGCCGCCTCAAAGCCTAAAGCACCCGATCCGGCAAACAAATCAAGAACATTACAACCCTGAATGCTATGCTGAAGCCAATTGAATAAGGTTTCTCTAACGCGATTGGCCGTTGGCCGTAAGCCAATTTGTTGCAAAACTGGCAGTTTAGATCCACGAAGCTTACCGGCTATAATACGAACATTGCCTAGACCTGTTTTATTCACCCTTTACACCCCATATCAATAGCATTGACCGCTTATTGTGACGCAGAACTGCCCTATGTTCGATTTATTTAAACGAAAACCAAAGATAGAAGCAAATAAAAACCCTGAAAACGCACTTCAAACTGAAGTCGTAGCAGAACACATTTTAAAGGAAGCAATCGTTGCGTTGGATTTGCCAACGCCCGCCATTGAAACTACTTCAATGCAAGTTTTCGAACCAACGAGCGCCGATTCAGATACACCCATCACAGCTGATGAAACTATCACAATTGAGCCAGCGCAAGCCATTGCCGAGCCTATTGAACCGGCCGTGCAGATTGAAGTACCGCAAACGAGCTCTACTGAGGCTATAAAAGAAACCGTTAGTAAAAGTTTTTTTGCACGAACCTTCGGTGGTCTTTTTTCACGCAATCCAAAACTTGATCCAGAATTGCTGGATGAATTAGAAACAACGTTAATCACAGCAGACGTTGGTGTTAATGTTAGCGGCGAAATTATGGCGCAAATGCGAAAGCGATTTAAAGCCCGCGAATTTGCCAATGTTCAGCAATTGTTGCATGCACTTCGCCAGCAACTGTATGACATTCTAGCCCCTGTATCGCAACCCTTAATCATTGACAAAAACAGCAAGCCATTTGTGTTGTTAACCGTTGGCATTAATGGTGCTGGCAAAACAACCAGCATTGGTAAACTGGCTCGCCGTTTCCAACAGGAAGGACATAGCTTAATGTTAGCCGCCGGCGATACCTTTAGAGCCGCAGCCGTGCAACAAATTCAAATTTGGGGTGAACGCAATAATGTTGCGGTCATCTCACAAGGTCAAAATGCCGATCCCGCTTCAGTCGCTTTTGATGCCCTGCAAGCTGCCAAAGCAAGAGGCTTTGATTTGTTAATCGTCGATACGGCCGGACGGCTTCATACGCAAACGCATCTCATGGCTGAGCTGAGTAAAATTAAACGCGTTCTAAGCAAAATAGATGCTAGCGCGCCACACGAAGTTTTGCTGATTATCGATGGCACCACCGGTCAGAACGCTATCAATCAATGTCGTGCTTTTAATGAGGCGGTTGGTATCACTGGTTTAATCGTAACCAAGTTAGATGGCACTGCCAAAGGTGGTATTTTATTCGCATTAGCTCGCGAATTTGGCATCCCAATACGGTTTATTGGATTAGGTGAAAAACCAGAAGACTTGCGTCCATTCGACCCAAAAACGTATGTTGACGCCCTGCTCCCGCAAACACTGTAATGCCCGCTTTTAATTTTGCTCGTGTGCTTTTGAAATGGCATAAACAACATGGGCGTCATGCTTTGCCTTGGCAGCAACCAAGAACACCATACCGAGTTTGGGTTTCAGAAATCATGCTACAACAAACTCAAGTCAGCACCGTTGTCAGTTACTTTGAAACATTTATGGCTAAATTTCCAACGCTGGAAACACTGGCTCAAGCATCACAAGAACAAGTGATGCAGCAATGGGCTGGGCTGGGTTATTATTCACGCGCTCGAAATCTACACAAAACGGCACAACTTTGTGTGTCGCAACATGCTAAGCAATTACCGAACAACTTTGAGTCTCTTTTGCTTTTGCCGGGCATTGGTCGTTCCACGGCGGGCGCTATTCTCAGCCAAGCACACGGCCTGCCATTTGCTATTTTAGATGGCAATGTCAAGCGTGTTCTTGCTCGATTTCATGCTATTGATGGGCTTTTAAATGCGAGCGCAACGAGCAAACAACTTTGGCAATTAGCTGAAGCGCATTTACCAAAAAATGATTTAGCCAATTACACACAAGCAATGATGGACTTGGGTGCAACGGTGTGTACCAATCGCAAGCCACAATGTTCAGCATGTCCATTAATGCAGAATTGTCTGGCTTTTCAAAGCAATCGTGTTGAGCAATTCCCGAACAAAGCGGCAAGCAAGACTATTCCAAGCCGTGAAATATATGCGTTGGTCATGATCAATACTGATAACGAAATTCTGCTTGAAAAACGCCCTAATAGCGGTATATGGGGCGGCTTATTTTCACTGCCAGAATCGGGTGATATTTCACAAGCGAAAAGTTTAGCGGCGACATTTATAGATCAGCCAAAATCCGAATATTTATTAGAACCATTCACCCATCAATTCAGTCATTTTAAATTAAACATTCGCCCTATTGCTTGGCAAAACTGTGCCCAAAAACAGCAAATCAGGGATAATGATCAATTCCGTTGGGTTGCTCGTCAGCAATTGGCACAACTTGGCTTGCCCGCACCAATCAAAAAACTATTACAGGATTTGCCATGAGCCGTATGATATTTTGCGAAAAAAACCAAGTGGATGCAGAAGGCTTGGATTATGTGCCTTGGCCCGGCGCATTAGGTAAGCGCGTGTTTGAGCACATTGGCAAAGCAGCTTGGGCCGAATGGTTAGCGCATCAAACAATGCTCATCAATGAAAATAGACTTTCGCCTTTAGATCCAAAACATCGCGCCTATTTACAAGTTGAAATGGAAAAATTCCTTTTCAACGGGCACGCAGAAAAGCCTTCAGGCTACGTGCCTGAATGAATTAAGCCTATTTTTTAGATTTTTTAATTGATTCTCTGATGGTAGCTTCTGCAGCCTGCAGAGCCTTGAGATCAATGGGTTGAATTAGTCTTATTTGACACTTTTCACTCATGTTGTTTTTGCGGCTAACAACACGAATCGAGTCAAAATTGGTATTAATGGTTGAACCGCGGTAGTTAACGTTGATTGATTTAGCATTGGTTAGGTTATTACAGCCATTTTCAAGCGACAGCAAATAGGCATTATTGCTAGCCTCCTTCATCAGCAAGGCATTATTTCCTAATGGCTCGAAATCATAATTTCGCACATAAGGGATTGAATTTTTGGGCTGTCCTGCAAAGCTGGTCACAAAATCCAATCGAGCTTGATATTTATTGGGCGCCACTGTGTTTTCGTCGGCAGCAAACACTGAACCTGAAAACAGTAATAACCCGCTCAAAATTAAATTGGTGACTCGCATATCTTTATCCCTATAAATTTGTGCATACACTAGCAAAATCTAAGGGTTTTGTCTGTAACTTTTGCTACTAATTCAGGAAAATTGTCGTTCTAATCCGCTTGCTAAAAACGACTGAAGCCCCTACAATAGTCAGTTCCATGTGCATGCACATATGGCCAATTAGCTCAGTTGGTAGAGCAAGGGATTGAAAATCCCTGTGTCCTTGGTTCGATTCCGAGATTGGCCACCATTCACATAGTAGCCCTGCATTAGCAGGGCTTTTTTTATTCAAGACTAATTGAATTGATTGCCTTTTTTAACAACGGATTTAACAAATCTTCAGGCTGCTTAGCGAGTGCATTTATCAACGGCGGATACCGCCACAGTTGCCAAGGTGATATCTGCACATTAGGAATAAGCCCTGTTTGACTGACCGTGCTGCCGTCAGAAAAATAATAATAGGCCGTAGTAAGCTTTAATTGGCCACCACTTTGCAAATGAATCTGGCTCTGAACAGCAGATTTACCATACGAATTCTGTCCAATTAACGGCGCTGCGACATTAATGCGAAGAATACCTGCCAATAATTCAGCTGCCGATGCCGTATTTTTATCAATGATTACGGCAACCTTAAGCTCCTCCGCCAACCCTGCTGATTTGCCAAGAAAAATCAAATTCGAAATATCTTGTCTGCCTTTGGTACTAGCAAGCTTGCCCTCTTTTATAAACTCATCGGCAACTTCTATGGCAGCATTAAGCAAGCCACCTTTGTTGCCTCGCAAATCAATGATGACGGCCTTAAATTTAGTGTTCTGCAAAGCAATCGTTAGCGCTTGATGTACTTGGTAGGCTGTCTTGGCATGAAAAACTGGAATGCGTAAATATAAAATGCGATCACTTATAGGCAATGCAAAAGGCTGAAAAGCAGCAAGTTCCGAGACATCAACCAGTTCTTTTTCAGTAAGGAAATGACTATATGGGTCTAAACTCGACAAATTGGCGCTATTTTCTATTTGGCTTAATCCATCTTCATCAATCTTTTCAAGATATTGATCGCGAACTGCGTCTTTTAAAGTCGAGTTCTGTTGAGCCGACAGTGGCAACACCCCGCTACAAAGATAAATTATTATTAATACCATCAAAAGTATTCGATTCATGGTTAATTTTCACCTAATTACGACAAATTAAGCAAGCGCTAGCAAGCCTTCAAGTGGTATGCTTTTAAACACTAGCTAATTGGAATTTTGAATGCGTAACATAGCCTTATTTGGTCTTAGTTCGGCACTAACTTTAATGCTGGCGGCCTGCTCTAGCGAGCCTACCAAACGATATTTCCCGCCCCAAGCAAGCCTGCAACAACTGCAACGCTTAGATAATGGTCAATGGCAGGCGCAAATACGCATGCAAAGCTATAGTTCCGGTGCCGTTACCTACCAAAATTTATCTTTAAAAGTCCAACTTCAAGACATGGAATGGATAACTATTGCGCCGCCTTCGCTGATTGAAATTGGCTCTAATAATGCTGAAATCATTAAAATAGATTTGTTCATTCCAAACCATATTCAAAAAACATTATCTGAGCGTCTGGCTTTAAATCAATCTATTCGTTATGTATTGAATGGTCAGGTTGAAAGCATTGATCCAAAGCGTACTTATACCCTTGATTATCAAGGCCGATTAAATCCTGCACCCGGTTTAAATGGTGTGTTCCGTTAATACTAATTTTTCAACATATAAATAACCTATGAATACTTATAAAGCCCCTATCAAAGATATGAAATTTGTCATGTTCGACCTTCTACAGGCCGAGCAGACCTACCAACAACTTGGTTTTGATAATACGGATCGTGAAATCCTTGATGCCGTGTTAGAAGAAGCCGCCAAATTCACTGAACAAGTACTTTCACCTCTAAATAGCACTGGCGATCAGCAAGGCTGCCATTTCGATAAAGACAGCGGCAAAGTACGCACCCCCGATGGTTTTAAGCAGGCATACCAACAATACGTGGATGCCGGTTGGAGTGGATTAACCGCTTCAGAAGCACTCGGCGGGCAAAATATGCCGGAAAGTCTGTCTTGTATTTTTAAAGAAATGATAGACGCAGCGAATTTATCGTGGGGCAATTACCCGCTTCTTTCGCATGGTGCGGTTGAAGCACTCAAACATTATGGCGATAGTTGGCAGCAGGAAATTTTTCTTAAAGCCATTATTGAAGGCCGCTGGACAGGCACCATGTGCCTAACCGAGCCACATTGCGGATCTGATTTAGGCTTGTTGAAAACACGCGCCACGCCCAATACCGATGGCAGCTATGCCGTTTCGGGAACAAAAATATTCATCACCGGTGGCGAACACGACTTTACCGATAACATTGTGCATCTGGTATTAGCGCGTTTACCGGATGCGCCTGCAGGCGTGAAAGGGATTTCCTTATTTATCGTTCCGAAAATTAATGTTGATCAAGCGGGCACATTATTAGAAGCAAACACAGTTCGCTGCGGTTCTATTGAACATAAAATGGGCATCCATGGCTCGGCAACTTGCGTTATGAACTTTGATGACGCTAAAGGCTATCTCATTGGTGAAGCGCATCGTGGCTTAAATGCCATGTTTATTATGATGAATTCGGCCAGGATTGCGGTTGGCATTCAGGGCTTAGGCATAATGGATCGTGCTTATCAAAATGCACTGGCGTATAGCCGTGATCGTTTGCAAATGCGCTCGTTAAGTGGCGCTAAATTTCCTGAAAAAGCAGCCGATCCCATTATTGTGCATCCCGATGTGCGCCGCATGCTGTTGACCTGCAAAGCATTGACCGAAGGAGCCCGATGCTTAGCGTATCAAGCCACCTTGCAAATTGATAAAGCCGAACGCGCGCACAGCGCCGAGGAAAAGGCCCAAGCTGAAATGTATCTTGGTTTCCTAACTCCTATCGTAAAAGCTGCATTAACCGAATGGGCTAATGAATGCGCTTATCATGCCCTGCAATGTTTTGGTGGTCATGGCTATGTGCAAGAATGGGGTATGGAGCAATTAGCCCGTGATGCCCGAATCACCACGATTTACGAAGGAACAACACAAATACAGGCATTGGACTTATTAGGTCGTAAAACACTGCACACGCAAGGTGCAGGATTAAAATTATTTATCGAGCAAATTGCGCTTTTTTGCAAAAACAACCCTAACAACGAATTTACCGCAACGTTGCAGCAAACTTCAGCTTTGTGGCAAACAGTGACGCAGGAAATTTCTCAAAACGCTGCTAGCAATCCAGAAGAAATTGGTGCCAGTTCCTACGACTATCTATTTTTATCGGCATACAGTTGCTTAGCATATTGGCTTGCACAATCTGCGCAGATTGCTGCTGAAAAAAACGATGTTGCATTTGCTACTTCAAAACTTGAAACGGCACGTTTCTATTTCGCACGTATTCTGCCACGCGCCCAACAACATGCCAGCAGTTTGCGCAGTGGCAGTGGCACATTGATGAATTTAGACAGCGATTTGTTTTGATTTACAAGGGCGAATTTTATTCGCCCAATAAATGCTGAAATAAAAAAGGGCGAATAATATTCGCCCCTTTTAATGATAGTTTGATTGGTCGGGACGGCGAGATTTGAACTCACGACCCTTTGCCCCCCAGGCAAATGCGCTACCAGGCTGCGCTACGCCCCGATTGATTTTTACTATGATTAATTATACCGCATGGTTGCTAAATTAATGGGCATTTTTTAGCTGAGCAGATCTAATAATTCTTGCAGATCAGCGCTTAATTTTTTGACGTCAATGGCATTCGAAAATTTCGATGGTGACAATTTTGTATTGCCTTCCAATCGCAAGCGTGCGCCACCGATGGTATAGCCTTGATGATAGAGCAAGTCACGAATTTCGCGAATTTTGATTACATCATGATGTTGATAATAACGACGATTTCCACGCCGTTTTGCCGGACTAAGACTTTCAAACTCCGACTCCCAATAACGCAACACATGCTGCTTCACATCACAAAGCTCACTCACTTCACCAATGGTGAAATATCGCTTTGCAGGTATTTCAGGAAGCTCCTTGTTACTGCCCGGATCCAACATAATTTTCGACTCGTTCTTTTAATTTTTGCCCAGGACGAAAGGTTACCACGGTACGTGCCGTAATTGGAATCTCTTCCCCGGTTTTTGGATTTCGACCTGGACGTTGGCTTTTACGACGCAAATCAAAATTACCAAAACCTGATAATTTTACTTGTCGGCCAGACTCAAGCGCTGATCGCAGCGTATCGAAAAACAAATCAACAAATTCTTTTGCTTCGCGTTTGTTTAAACCAACTTCCTCATACAAACGATCGGCTATTTCAGCTTTAGTTAAAGACATAAATCACCTTTATTTATTAAATTAAGTACGTAATACCGCATCACATTCTGTGCTTAACGCCAATAACACATCGGCAACGGCTTGTTCAACATCCACATCGGTTAGAGTGCGCGAAATATCATGCAAAATCAAGCCTATAGCCAAACTTTTTGAATTGGGTAGCAAACCAGCGCCACGGTATTCATCAAAAATAAACAGACTTTGCAAACGCTCACCCAACGTTTTATAGATCGTAGTTTCAAGTTGTGACCAAAAAACAGTCTCTGGAACAATAAGAGCTAAATCGCGTCGAACACTTGGAAACCTTGAATTAGCAATGGCTTTAGGCAGTTTTCGCGAAGGAAGCGCATCTAAATCTAATTCAAATATGTAGACATCAGCAGGCAAATCCAAGATTTTATTTAAGCTCGGATGCAAGGCACCCAAAACGCCGACCAATTTTCCTTCCACAAATACGTCAGCGCTTCGTCCGGGGTGCAAAAATGCTTTTGCAGAAGGGGTATATGAGGCAACATAGCCAACGCGAGCTAAGGCAGATTCTAAAACAGCTTTTACATCGTAAAAATCTACTGGCTTTAATTGGCTAGACCACTGCTCTGCTAAAACCGAACCACAAAATACAGCCGCTAAACATTGGCGCTCACTAGGTAAATTTGCACCTTGCGCATGGAATACACGACCAAGCTCAAACAGACGCAAGCGCGTTTGTTGACGAGTGCTATTACTAACCAAGGACTTGACTAAACCGGGTAGCAACGACGTGCGCATCACCGCCAACTCGGCACTTAATGGGTTTGCCAAGGCTAGCGCCTCAGCATTTAATTGCCAGCTTTCCAGCAATGCCGCATCAACGAATGAATAGTTGATGGTTTCTTGCACATCCATTGCTAACAGTTGGTTACGCAAAGCGGATTCATCAAGTTGTAATTCAGATGGCGCCACTAAAGGCACTTCACCGGCTGGTGTTCGCATCGGAATTTGATCGTATCCGTAAATACGTGCAATTTCTTCAATCAAATCTTCTTCAATGGCAATATCAAAACGCCGACTCGGCGCCAAAACTTGCCAACCTTCAGGATGGCTTTCAACACGCATGCCTAAGGCTTGCAATATTTGCTGAACCCGCACATCTGGCACTGTCATGCCCAAAATACGCTGCAAGCGGGCACGACGTAATACTACGGGCTTAGCTTCGGCAATAAACTCTAACGCTTCTGCTAGAACAACTGGCCCTGCTTTACCGCCCATAATTTCTAACACTAATGCGCTGGCTCTTTCAAGCGCATAAAGCGGTAATTGCGGATCAACGCCACGTTCAAAACGGTGCGAGGCATCGGTATGCAAACCTAACTTTCGTGATCGCCCAATAATCACACTCGGAATGAAATGCGCGCTCTCAAGAAAGACTGATGTAGTGGATTCAGAAACACTACTCGCTAATCCGCCCATTAAGCCGGCAGCCGCTATGGCTTTATCGTTATCGGTGACTATGAGGAACTCAGGATTTAGCACGGCTTCTCGAGCGTCTAAAAGTTGGCAGCTTTCATTGTCTCTGGCTCGACGAACGCCAATTGGACCCTGTAATTTATCAGCGTCAAACGCGTGCATAGGCTGACCAAGCTCAAGCATCACAAACTGGGTGATATCAACCAACGGGCTGATTGGTCTTATGCCGGAGCGTTTTAATTTTTCAGTTAACCACAACGGCGAATTGGCCTTATTGTTTAAGCCTTCAATGATTCGCCCGCAATATCGTGGGCAATCGATTTTAGCTTCAATTTCAATGGCAATGCTTTTGTCGCTATTAACGATGACATTCGGTATTTCGAGTGCTTTAACTTGCGTCTCGAGCGCAGCAGCCACATCAAAGGCGATACCACGAATCGAAAAACAGTCGGCACGGTTTGGGGTTAACTTTAATTCAAAGCAAGCATCCGGCAAACCCAAATATTCAGCGATTAAGATGCCAACAGGCGCATCACTAGGTAATTCCAAAAGGCCACTAGCGTCGGCATCAATGCCAAGCTCTTTGGCAGAACACAACATACCAAACGATTCAACACCACGCAGCTTGGCGGCTTTAATATCGAAACCACCCGGCAGGAGCGCACCAATCTGTGCCAGCGGCGCTTTCAGGCCAGCTCGCGCATTCGGAGCGCCACATACAATTTGAACTGTCTCACCGCCACCTATAGCGACCTGGCAAACATTTAAGCGATCGGCTTCAGGATGTTTTTCAATACTCAAGATTTCAGCAACAATCACACCGGTCAGTGCGCCGCCAATGGGCGTATCTTGTTCAACTTCTAGACCAATCGCCGTCAAACTCGCCGACAACTGATCGTGGCTGGCTTGGGTGCTAACATGTTCGCGTAACCAACTTTCAGGAAACTTCATTATTCAATATCCAATAAGGCGTGCCTTGGCGCGCCGTTCATATGCAACCCTTGGCGCGCCTGTCATGCGAATTGCTTCAGAAAGCGTGTGTCGTTCTCAAAAAAGCTACGTAAATCATTGACCCCATAACGCAACATCGCGAAACGCTCAATGCCTAAACCGAAAGCAAAACCGCTATAACGCTCAGGGTCTATGCCGCAGCTGCGCAACACATTGGGGTGCACCATGCCGCAACCCAAGACTTCAAGCCATTTCGTGCTGCCATCAGGTTGTTGCCAAGCAATATCGACTTCTGCCGATGGTTCTGTGAACGGAAAATAGCTGGGCCGGAAACGCATTTCAAAATCTTGTTCAAAGAATGCTTTCACAAAGGCTGATAACGTGCCTTTCAAATCAGCAAAGCTGGATGTTTCATCAATCAACAATCCTTCCATCTGATGAAACATTGGCGTATGGGTTTGGTCGGAATCGGAGCGATACACTTTACCGGCAGCAATCATCCGAAAAGGCGGCTGGTTATTCTGCATGAAACGCACCTGCACACCCGATGTATGCGTGCGCAGTAAATGGCCGCTTGGAAAATAAAAGGTGTCGTGCATGGCACGTGCTGGATGATGTGGCGGAAAGTTTAAGGCTTCAAAATTATGCCAATCGTCTTCAATTTCTGGGCCTTGCGCAGTTTGATAACCCAAGCGCGAAAAAATTTCGCTAATGCGCTCTAAAGTTTTGCTCACCGGATGGGCGTTGGCGGGCAACAAGCCACGGCCAGGTAAGCTAATATCAATGCGCTCGCTGGCTAAACGTTGTGCTAAAGCAAGCTGTTCTAAGTGAAGCTTTTGCGCATGAATGGCCTCAGCCACTACCTCTTTACTGCGATTAATCTGCTCGCCGGCGGCTTTTCGTTGATCGGCGGCAATACTGCCCAATTGCTTGAGTTGCAAAGTAATCAAGCCGCTTTTGCCCAGCAACGAAACGCGGAGCGCATCAAGCCCTTCAAAGCTTGTTGCGTTGCTAATTTGTTGCAATGCTTGCTCAGTCAGTTGTTCGAGGTCTGTCATCTCGCACCATTGGGGAAATTAAAATGAAAATGGGGAAGGACAATTGCCCTTCCCCATTCATGTACTATTATTGCTTGCTGCGCTGACGCGCAGAGCCACCATTAAGCCACGAGGGCGTTTTTGGCCTGTTCAGCAATTTTTGCAAACGCGTTTGCGTCATGAATGGCAATATCGGCCAATGCTTTACGATCAAGCTTGATGTTGGCTTTTAAAACACCGTTCATAAAACGACTGTAGCTCAGACCATGCATACGGGCTGCGGCATTAATGCGCACAATCCATAAGCTGCGGAACTGACGTTTACGTTGTTTACGACCAATATAAGCATATTGCGCCGCTTTGGTAACTGCTTGTTTAGCTACACGGAAGACTTTACGGCGAGCGCCGTAATAACCTTTAGCAAGCTTTAGGACTCTTTTGTGACGGGCGCGTGCCGTTACACCACGTTTAATTCGTGCCATGGGTCAATCCTCCTTAAAGATAGGGCAACATACGATCTAAGCGACCAGCGTCTTCTGCACGAACATGGTTCGTTTGGCGCAGATTACGTTTGCGTTTAGTCGATTTCTTGGTGAGGATGTGGCTACGATTGGCGTGGCCGCACTTGTATTTGCCGGAAGCTGTTTTTCTGAAACGCTTAGCTGCCGCCCGGTTGGTCTTGATTTTATTCTTGGCCATTTGGGTTGTTTCCTTTCAAGTTAAAAGTTCTGACTAGGCGATGGCTTACACCATTCTTTCCGTCCTGCCTATGCCGCGAGTGAGCTCACGAGGAGCTCGATGTCCATAACGCTGCCCGAAGGCTAACGGTTGCGCAACCGCTTGGCGAACCAAGAGCCGACTATTATGCCTGTTTAATCTTGACTGAGCAAGGCTTAAATGGGATAAAAAGCCAGAGAAACCGAACACTTACTGAAAACGTTCAGCAAATGCTCATCAATTTGAAGTTTACGCGCAGAAAAACTTACTTTTTCTTCGGCGAAATCATCATAATCATTTGGCGGCCTTCTAAACGTGGCCGAGATTCAATGACCGCTTCATCCACTAAATCGGCTTCAATGCGCTTAGTCATTTCAACACCCAATTCTTGGTGCGACATTTCGCGACCTTTAAAGCGGACATTAATTTTGACTTTATCACCATCTTCCAAGAAGCGCCGTACATTGCGCATTTTGATGTTGTAGTCACCTGAATCGGTTGTGGGACGGAATTTAACTTCCTTAATTTCGACTACTTTCTGCTTTTTCTTGGCAGCCGCTGCTTTCTTTTGCAAGTCGAATCGGAACTTGCCGTAATCCATTACCCGGCATACCGGTGGATCTTGGTTAGGCTGGATTTCCACTAAGTCCATACCAGACTCTTCGGCAAGCGCCAAAGCTTCATCACGGGACAGCACACCAACCATTTCGCCATCGGCGCCGATAACTCGGACGCGTGGCACGCGGATATCTTGGTTTTTACGATTACCTTTTTCAGTTACTGGCGTATTGATTATTGAATCCTCTTAGTGAAATAAAACCCGCCGCTTAATGCAACGGGGTCTCGTTTTGTAACCGTTCAATGAAGGCCTCAAGCGACATAACGCCTAAATCTTCACCGGAACGTGTTCGTACTGCAACTTGTCCGTTTTCTTTCTCCCGATCACCAATAACCAGAAGATACGGCACACGTTGCAAAGTATGTTCGCGAATTTTATAGCCGATTTTCTCATTACGCAAATCTTTTGCAACTCGAAAGCCTTTTTGCACTAAGGATTTCTGTATTGATTGTACATAATCAGCTTGCGCATCGGTGATATTCATAACCACCGCTTGCACCGGTGAAAGCCATGTTGGAAGCGCTCCGGCGTGATTTTCAATGAGAATACCAATGAAGCGTTCCATCGATCCAACAATAGCTCGGTGCAACATGACCGGATGTAGCTTGCTGGAATGCTCATCAACGTATTCTGCGCCAAGACGCTCCGGCATCATAAAATCAACCTGCATGGTACCCACTTGCCAGCCGCGACCTATGGAATCGCGCATATGGTATTCAATCTTAGGGCCGTAAAAGGCACCCTCGCCCGGCAATTCTTGCCATTCCACATCACACGACGACAACGCCGCACGCAATGCGTCTTCAGCTTTATCCCACGTTTCATCAGAACCAAGGCGTTTTTCTGGGCGGAGAGCAATTTTTAGTGAAACATCCGAAAATCCAAAATCAGCATAAACCTGCATAGCTTGTTTATGGAATGTGGTGACTTCCGTTTCCACTTGCTCTTTGGTGCAGAAAATATGGCCATCGTCTTGGGTGAATGAACGCACACGCATAATCCCGTGCAAAGCGCCAGATGGCTCATTACGATGGCAAGAACCAAACTCACCGTAGCGAATCGGTAAATCACGATAACTGTGCA
>JAGNUI010000114.1 GCA_017987065.1 Arenimonas sp. | reverse complement strand
CATCATGCACATGATGATGTGGATGGGTGCAATCGTCCGCATGCTTTTTCATCCGCTTAATTTTTCCAAAGCCGATGTTAAGCGCAATAAAGCCTGAGCGCGCCCACATAAAAATACGGTGTGATCAATGGACGGCGATACAGCGGTGCCGGTTATGGCGACACGTACAGCGGGTCCGACTTTACCCATGCCCAGACTGAGCTCACTTAGTGTTTCAGCAAAGGCTTGATGCACCCCAGCTAATGTCCATTCGGATAACGCAGATAATTTACTGATAAACAATTCAAAGGCTACGCGCACCGATTCAGTCAGTTGTTTTGCAACTGCGGCTTCATCAAAATCGGCTTCATTTAAAGGCTGATACCAAACTTTGGCTTTCTCAGCCATTTCTTTTAAGGTGTGCACGCGGTCGCGTAGCGCAACCACCACATCGGCCGGATTCGGACCTGCATTTAAATCATAACCAGCATGCTCAAGATGCCAAATCAAATGCGTTGCAACCGCTTCAGGCGCATCAGTTTTAAGATAATGCTGATTAATCCAATTAAGCTTGGTTGGATCTAAGCGCGAGGCTTTTGAATTAACATCTTGAATTTTGAATAAGCTCAGCATTTCACTTTTACTGAAAATTTCTTGGTCGCCATGCGACCAACCCAAGCGCACCAAATAATTTAACAAGGCATGCGGTAAATACCCATCATCGCGATACTGCATGACATTAGCAGCACCATGACGCTTGGATAATTTTGCACCTTCAGGGTCCAGAATCATCGGCATGTGTGAGAAATCAGGCAGGAAATCGCCTAAAGCCTTATAAATATTAATTTGCCGTGGTGTGTTATTAACATGATCATCGCCACGAATGACATCGGTAATACCCATATCCAAATCATCAACCACTACCGCGAAATTATAAGTGGCATAGCCATCAGAACGAAAGATAACCAAATCATCCAGTTCGGTATTGCTAAACTCAATGCGACCTTTAATTTTATCGTCCCAAGCCACCACACCATCGAGCGGATTTTTAAATCGAATAACCCGATTGGGATCATCTCGCATTGCTTCATTGGCATCACGATATCGGCCGTTATAGCGTGGCTTTTCATTATTTTCCAAGGCATCGTTGCGCATCGCTTCTAATTCATCTTTCGATTCATAGGCGTAATAAGCATGACCACTTGCAACTAATTGTTCTGCAACTTGTTGATAGCGTTCGAGTCGATCGGTTTGATAGATGGGGCCTTCGTCGTACTCCAAACCTAACCAATCCATCGCATGCAAAATTGCATCGACTGCCGCCTGAGTGGAACGCTCCCGATCGGTATCCTCAATTCTTAAGACAAATTGACCGCCACGCTGACGGGCTTCCAAATAGCAATATAAAGCAGTGCGAGCGCCACCAATGTGTAAAAAACCAGTGGGGCTTGGTGCGAAACGGGTACGGCAAGTCATATTAAAGCCTTCATTATAGCAAGCCTAATTTTAGCGAATTTATTCGCTGACGTCAGTTATTTCAGCACTTTCGTTTGAAGTAACAGGCTTTGGTAATGCTTGCCCCGCTCGCCATTGCGAACACTGCATTGCTTCTAACAAGCTTTGCACCGCATGCCGCTCATTTAAGCCATGTACCGGCAGTGCTATGACATCACCCGGTTTAGCCCAAGACAAAAGTTTTTGAACGGCCAACACTTCATCCAAACAAATTTCTATTTGTGATTCAAGCAGTTTGCTATTTTGTAAGGTCTTTTTTAATAGCGCAGGGACTTCACCGGGCTCTCTGCCACGCTCATAACCAACCATGTCTTTTAACACCACCAAATCTGGGTTAAAACTTGCCACTGTTTCGGCTAATTTTTGAATATCTTTATCTTCTCGATTCCCTGCTTGGCCCAGCAATACCCCAAGCCGCCCTGAGTGCTTGAAGGCATTAGCAATCGATAAAAATCCGTGCAAGCCTTCTGGATTATGTGCATAGTCCATAAGCACATTTAAATCAGCAAATTGCCATGATTGTAAGCGCCCTGGATTATCATGCCGATCAGAGCCAAAGCTTAGTAGAGTTTGTGAAATAATAGGCACGGGAACGTTTAGTAAGAAAGCGGCTAATGCTGCGCCGGCCAAATTTTCAATATTGTAATGCGCTAAACCTTGGTAACTCAGCGGCATTTGAATAACTTCACCCAAATCATGCAATTGATCATTTGCATACAAACACAGGCGTTGGTTGCGAACCGCACAGACCGTTTGGTTATTGGCTAAGGCCTGTTGCAAGGTTTGATTTGACCAATCTGCGGCAAACCACGCCATATTCTGCGCTTTACCTGAGCCATTTTTTACCAATAATGGGTCAGATGCATTTAACACCAAGGTTCCACCATGGCGTAATCCGTTGGCAATGCTCAACTTTACATGGGCTAAATCATCCAGACTAAAGACCCCGTATTCGCCGAAATGATCCTCACTGATATTGGTGACCATCGCCACATCGGCTGATTGGCAGGCTAAACCACGCCGAAGCAAGCCGCCACGCGCTGTTTCTAAAACAGCTGCTTGTACTTTTGGATGACGCAAAGTGGCTCGCGCGCCGGCTGGGCCAGAATAATCATCAGCCTCCACTAACTCGCCATTGAAAAATAATCCATCCGTACAGCTGTGTCCGGTCGCTAAGCCACTCGCTCGCAAGATGGCCGACAGTAATCGCACTGTTGTGGTTTTACCATTTGAACCGGTGACCATCGCAATGGGAATGGGCTGCACTTGCCCATTGAGTACCTCAATACTGGGCACTGCTTGCCGCGGCCAACTTTGGGTCTGTGCGCCAACGCCAATACTAAGCAGTTCTTCATCGAGTAAAACCGGCCAAGCGGTTTTCTCAGCCGCATGAATAAAAGCCATCAAGGCGGGCTCGGCTTCAGCCGTAGACATCTTTTGCATGGTTTTAAAAGCATTGTCGAAATGATGGCAATCAAGAAAGCCCGGCGCAAAAAAATCAGACGACTGGCAAGCACTTAACCAGGCCCATTCATTAATTTCTGTGGCCAGATACAGCTGATCCAAAGGCGCTGTAAAACCTAAGGTAGCGCCCTTTTGATGTACTTTCCGATAAATTTCTGGCGCCGGCCAATGCAACAGACCAAATGCATGAAAAACATTGCTACGCCACGCTTCTATTTGCGATGGCAAAAGACTTTGATCAATCACTTCAAGCACAGCACCACAAACCGTAAAATATACGTTCGGACCGGTGAGTCGGCGTGAATCGCTAATCCGCATCAGTGCTGACTCAATCGTCTTGCTCAGGCGCAATCACAATACCGCGCTCGTCTCGCGTCATGCCTTCTATGTAGTTAAAATTGGTGTCGTTATTTTGATTAATCCAAGACGTCATGGCAGCTGTACTTTCGGCAACGTGTTTTTTTACAGCATCTGTATTGCTGGCATCAGTACCGGAGTTAAATTTAGTAATTTGTTTCCAACAACGTGTTAATGAATCGCCAAAAATTAATAACAAATCACCGGCTTCAGCCATATTCAAAGCGGTATCAATGGCTTTTTGCTCATCTGGAATAACATGAATATTGGCACTCGGTATGCCATTGGCTTTTAAGCGGGCCGCCATCATTTCAGGAATTTCATCAGAGTCACGGCCACGTAAGCCATCATCACGCTTCAAAATATACTGATCAAATTTATGGCTGACCACATCAGCAATTTCTAAAATATCTTCATCACGCCGATCACCCGGCGCCGCTAACACCACCATTCTGCGATTGGTTACATCCAAGCGCTGAATCAAATCGGTCATTACCCCAACCGCATGCGCATTGTGACCGTAATCCAAAATCACCTTGAACGGATGTTCGGAAAATACATTCATCCGACCCGGTGCTTGGAAAAAACTAGTATCAAACGTGCGCAAGCCTTGCCGAATGGAATCTAAACTGACGCCTAATGAAAACGCGATGGAGGCGGCAAACATGGCATTTTGCACGTTATGCATGGCCTTGCCTTCCAAGGTGGCTGGGATTAAATGCGTCCACATCAACGGAATATGACTGCCTTTATCGTACAGCGTAATCATCTGGCCATTCACACCCGCTTCCAAGGCACAAGCCCGCCCGCCAGCACGAATATGCTCGCGCACCAAGCCGTGATCGGGATTCATGGTGACATAGCAAATAACTTTCGCTTCGGTGTAACCAGACATCTTCAGTACGTTGGCATCATCAGCATTGAGCACCGCGCAATCATCAGCCACTTCCACCACAATTCGTTTCACTTCGGCTAATTGTTCCAAGGTATCAATACCTTTTAAACCAAGGTGATCGGATTGCACATTTAGCACCGCACCAACATTAACTCGACTGACGCCCATGCCTGCGCGGACTAAGCCACCGCGTGCGGTTTCCAGAACGGCTAAATCGATTTTTGGATCAGACAAAACCATGCGGGCTGAAACGGGGCCGGTCATGTCACCTTCTAAAGTGCGTTGGCCATTGATATACACGCCATCGGTGCTGGTCATGCCTGGCGTGAAGCCGGCCATCTTGCAGATGTGTGCCACCATGCGCGAAGTGGTGGTTTTACCATTGGTTCCGGTGATCGCTGTAATAGGCACTCGTGATGGCGCGCCCGGCGGAAACAACATATCAATCACTGGGCCGGCCGCATCACGTGGCGTACCTTCACTGGGAGCAACGTGCATCCGGAAGCCAGGCGCTGCGTTGACTTCACAAATGCCACCACCAATTTCACGATACGATTCGGCAATATTTTTGCTAAGGAAATCCACACCACCCACATCCAAACCAATAGC
>JAGNUI010000001.1:46896-51228 GCA_017987065.1 Arenimonas sp. | reverse complement strand
ACATCGTAGCCTGATGAGCCAGATAGCAGTTTGGCCTCAAGGGTTTCGTTGCTGTCATATACGTCATACACCACTTTGATGCCGGTTTCTTTCTCGAAATTGGCAATGGTGTCTTCAGCGATATAATCGCTCCAGTTATAAACAAAGACTTGTTTGTCATCTTGTTTTACTTCTGGGCTACTTTTGGCGTCTTCTTTATTACCACAAGCAACTAAAGTGGTGCATATAGTTAACATCAGTATTAATTTTTTCATCATTTTGCTTCCCATGATATTTTTCAGATTTTACTACAAAATTATTTCAATACGGTTAATAACGTAAATCTAAACTGTTTTCAGCCTTGCAATCCTTAATCTTAACCATAAATATCCGGTTATATTCATCATCAGCGATGGGCTTCACAGCTACATTGATCCATCCGCCAACAATCGCTGGCAAGCTGTTGCTATGGCCAACAACCAACACATTTGAATCTTTTGGCAGTGTGCAAATTTGCTGCATTAACAGGGCAGGGTATTGCGCAGTGTTGTCGGCATTGATTTCGAGTATGGTAATGGGTACGTCAAGGGCCATTGAAAGTGGCTTTGCGGTGAGCTGCGTACGTTGATATTGTGTAGCGAATATTGCACTGGGCTGAGCATTGCTAAACAAATCAACCAAAGCATTGGCGCGTTGAATGCCGGCTTCAGTCAGTGCTGGGTCTTTATCGGTGCTAATAATTTTTTCAGCATGACGAATCAGAAATACGGTTTGCTGCGCAACACTGTGTTGGCTAATCAATAAAAATAGTGTCAATACGCTTACGTGAAATTTATTCATGATGATTTTGCTCCTAACAGTGTGAGCAAGGCACGTGTAAAGAATACGCGCTGTTCCCCGGTTTCTGTTTTGTTTACAATCTTTAATTTATCAGGACCTTGCATAGCATACACTTTCGGGTTTTTTTGAATCAGTTGAATAATAGTGAATGGGTCAATATTGGGTTTGGCACTGAAACTAATATGCCCGCCGGAATCGTGTAGGTCGATTTTCTTTATACCAACTTGTTCCGCCATCAAACGTAATTCAGCGCAAGCAAACAACTGTTGTGTGGCCGGTTCTAAAAGCCCAAAACGATCGATCAGTTCTACTTGCAATTCACGCAAGGCTTCGGAATTTCTAGCCGAAGCAATACGCTTGTAAAGTGTTAACCGGGTATGCACATCTTCCATATAGCATTCAGGAATCAATGCGGGGCTACTTAAATTAATTTGCGCTGATAAATGTTCAGTACTCAAAGCATTTGGAATTTTGCCGTCTTTGATGGAAGCCACAGCTCGTTCTAAGTATTGCGAATACAAGGCAAAACCGACCTCGGTCATTTGCCCGGATTGCCCTTCACCTAGTAATTCGCCAGCGCCACGTATTTCAAGATCATGGGTTGAAAGCGTGAAGCCAGCGCCTAATTCTTCGAGCGAGGCAATGGCATCAAGGCGTTTGCGGGCATCGGCGGTAATACTTTTGAAATCGGGGATAATCAAATACGCATAAGCTCGGTGATGTGAGCGCCCAACACGGCCACGCAGTTGATGCAATTGCGCCAAACCGAAGCGATCAGCGCGGTTAATAATGATGGTATTGGCGGTTGGTATATCAATGCCAGATTCAATAATGGTGGTGGAAACCAAAACATTGAAGCGTTGTTTATGGAAATCCAACATCGTTTGTTCCAAGATGCGTTCTGGCATTTGACCATGCGCAAATCGCACGCGGGCACTCGGCAGCATTTCTTGCAGCATATTGGCGGTTTTTTCGATGCCTTCAATATCATTGTGCAAGAAATATACTTGCCCACCTCGGGCAAATTCACGCTGAAATGCTTCTAATAACGTGGCATTATCCCAAGGACTAATGAAGGTTTTCACCGCCACTCGATGCGCGGGTGGTGTGCCAATGATGGATAACTGACGCAAGCCACTCATTGCCATATTTAAAGTGCGTGGTATTGGTGTTGCTGTTAGGGTTAATAAGTGCACATTGGCTTTTAAGGCCTTCAGTGCTTCTTTATGACGCACACCGAAACGTTGCTCTTCATCAACAATCACCAGGCCTAAATCATCGAACAACACATCTTTTTGCAACAAACGATGCGTACCAATAATCACATCAATCTTACCGACCGCTACCAACTCTAAAGCCTGTTTAATTTCTTTGGTACTTTTAAAACGCGAAAGTACTTCTACCCGAATGGGCCAATCGGCAAAGCGATCGCTGAAATTACGGAAGTGTTGTTCCGCAAGCAACGTAGTGGGGACTAATACAGCCACTTGCTTACCACTCATTGCCGCAACGAATGCGGCACGCAGCGCAACTTCGGTTTTACCAAAGCCAACATCGCCGCAGACCACACGATCCATCGGGCTACTGAGTGATAAATCGTTAATGACGGTTTCAATGGCCTGTTGTTGATCGGGTGTTTCTTCAAAAGCAAAACCACTAGCAAATCGATCATACAGAGCACGTTCAACACTAATACTAAAACCTTTTTGCGCTAAACGTTTCGCTTGAATCTCTAACAATTCAGCAGCCACATCGTGAACTTTTTCAGCAGCCTTGCGTTTGGCTCTTTCCCAGGCTTCACCACCTAAACTGTGTAATGGTGCATGTTCAGCGCTAACACCTGAATAGCGTGAAACTAAATGCAGCTGTGCGACCGGCACATATAATTTATCGCCTTTGGCGTATTCAATGCTAAGAAACTCACCAATGGTGCCGCCGGCTTCAAGACTAATTAAACCGTGATATCTGCCAACACCATGGTCTTCATGCACTATTGGTGAGCCGATGGTTAACTCATTTAAATCGCGTAAGATTGATTCTGGATCTTTATTCGTGCTCTTTCGGCGTTTGCCCTGAGTCACCCGTTCGGGAAATAACTGACGTTCGGTTAATACTGCTATGGCGGGCTGAAGTACAGTAAAGCCATCGCTAAGTTCTGAGGTTGTAATAGCTATATGATGTGGTTTCGCCTCAGATAGTGCGCTTGTCCAATCGTTGAAGCTATCAAATGCTAATTCGGTGTGCTTGAATAGCTCTTTTAAGGCCTCCCGCCGCCCAGGGCTATCGGCCACCAAAATGATTTTGCCTTGATAATGTTGCACAAATTCGAGCAATGCGGATTCGGGTTGTGCTGATTTATCCTGCCAGAAGCAATTAAAAGCTGCATTCACAGCAATAGAAGTGGCTTTGTCAAAATCAGACCTTTCTGAGTCAATAAACTCATATCGATGCTGCTGATTAAAGCGGGCACGCATTTGTTCAGGACTATAAAACAATTCGCTCGGTGGCAGAATAGGGCGGTCACGATCATGGCGACGCTGTTCATAGCGCTCAGCGGTTTGCTGCCAAAATGTTTCTGCAGCAACTAACGCTTTAGGCGTCAGGAAAACATTAACCTGTGCTGGCAAATAATCAAGCAGGTTGCTAGTTTGTTCGAAAAATAAGGGTAAATAGTATTCGATGCCCGCTGGAGCCACGCCCTCTTTTAAATCGGCATACAGGCCACAGGTGCGCGGGTTAATGTCGAAGCGATCCAACAGTTGCTCGCGAGCAAGTTTGCAACTTTGCGCATCGAGTGGAAATTCACGCGCAGGCAAAAGTTTGAAATAATCCTGACTGGCCTCTGAGCGTTGTGTTTCAGGGTCAAACATTCGTAAGGAATCAATCTCATCATCCATCAGCTCAATGCGAAGTGGCATTTTTGCGCCAGAGGGGTAGAGATCAAGTATTGCGCCACGAATGGAAAAATCACCACAATCCATTACTTGTGGAACATGTCGGTAGCCAAATCGCTGTAATTGCAAACGTTCAAGGCCTAAATCAAATTTTTGACCAACACGCAGATCCAAAACATGTCCAGCTATCCAGTTGGTAGGCGTGATGCGCTGCATCAAGCTGGTGATAGGCACCACCAGAATGCCTTGCTCGGTTCTTGGTAAGTTGAACAAACAATCGATGCGTTGCGAAATTAAATCGGGATGCGGACTAAATTGGTCATAACAAAGTGTTTCCCAGTCCGGAAAATGCAAAATAGCTAATTCAGGTTTTAAGGCGTGAAGATCTTGCTCAAGCTGCTGCGCGCTAAAGCTATCTTGGGTAATCACTAGCTGAAGCTTATCTGTTGTGTGCGCGGCATTAATCACGGCATAGGCTAATGCCGAAGTATTTGGCATTGCCTTCAAAAAAGTGACTAATTGTTTGGGTTTTGGCGCGAGTATTAAAGGTTCGTTCATTCGCCTATTTTAACAATTAAAAGACTATTTAGCTTTCTGTTTTTATCCACGTAATTCGATG
>JAGNUI010000001.1:0-46796 GCA_017987065.1 Arenimonas sp. | reverse complement strand
TGGCATTGCCTTCAAAAAAGTGACTAATTGTTTGGGTTTTGGCGCGAGTATTAAAGGTTCGTTCATTCGCCTATTTTAACAATTAAAAGACTATTTAGCTTTCTGTTTTTATCCACGTAATTCGATGACTCCCATCGCCATCGTTCAATAACTCAACCAATTTAGACATGCTGGAATTTAGATCAGTATCCATCTGATAGGGTGGGTTGATAATCAACATACCACTGCCATTCATGCGTAACGGTGAGTTGTCCTTACGTACTAGCAATTCAAGTACCAAGGCTGATTTCATTGAGAGTTGCGCCACATTGCGAAAAAAGCCAATCAATGAACGACGTTGCTTGATGGGATACCAAATCGCGAATTGGCCGGTTGGCCAACGCAACAACGCTTCTTGCAAACTATTTAATATCTGCTGGAACTCCTGTTCCTGCGCTTCATAGGGCGGATCAATAAGCACCAAGCCGCGGCGTTCGCTGGGCGGTAAAAGTGCTTTGAGCGCTTGGTAACCATCGCCCAGTTCAGTTTTTACATTTTGATCGTTTTTGAATATCTGCCGCAATAAGTCGAATTCAGGTTTCTGGCTTTCATAGCAAACTAAACGGTCTTGTTCGCGTAATTGTTGGGCAATGAGAACGGGAGAACCGGGGTAGTTCAATAAGCTGCCAACCGGATTAACCCGTTCAACCTGTTTCAAATAAAAATGCACAGGATCAGGGAGTTTTTTTAGGGTAATCAGTTTGAAAATTCCTTCTTGCGCTTCACCCGTTTTTTTTGCTTGTTCACCTTGAAGAAGGTATTGTCCACGACCAGCGTGGGTATCGAGTACAAAAAATGCTTTGTCTTTACTCTTAAGACGATTCATTAAATACAAAAGCACACAGTGTTTTAAAACGTCGGCGTGATTTCCAGCGTGAAAACCGTGCAAGTAATTCATGAATTATTTCTCAATGATATCAAGTCCAATTTCGGCAACTTTTAAATATTGACGTTCCGACTCAAGATCGGATTTAGTCAGTGGGTGTTTAGATAGCCATTTTTTTGAAATAATCAGTGACAGCTTTGCTTTGGTTACCTTTAATTCTAATTTGGGTATGCGTTTGTTAGAATGACTACGGTAAAAAAGTATCGATAACCGAAGCAGTAGTATACAGCGCAATGCATTAATAGCACTGGCTTCAGTCATGGTCATTAAGCTTTTCATATTGATAGAACGGCGTTGGTTGCGTACTAAAATGGCAATGAGTTGCTGTTCTGTTTTAGAAAATCCGGAAATATCGGAATGTTCAATTAAATAAGCACCATGATGGTGATGTTGGCTATGCGATACAGTCAAACCAATTTCATGCAGTTTGCACGCCCATGAAAGCGCTTCACGGTCGAATACAGTTAATTGCCAATACTCTTTAACTTGATCAAATAATGCCAGAGCGTAATGCTCAATCCGTTTCGATTGGGTGGTATCAATGGAATAACGACTTTGTAGCGCATTGACCGATTCGATTCGCGAATCATGTTGTTGCGTACGACCTAAAATATCAAACAAAACGCCTTCACGAAGTGCAAAATCACTGGTTTGCATGCTCTCAATGCCAAGCACTTCAAAGGCCGTTTCAAGGGTTAATAATCCGCCAGCTATTGATCTGCGACGAGAAGTAGAAATTTGTGGCCAGCGAATAGTATTAATGCTGCCAAAACTAACCATCTCTTTGCTTAATTGTTGAAGTACTTCCAAGCTTAACGTGCCATCGGAGAGTTGTTTGGCTATGGCCATATCCGATAAGGCTTTAATGGTTCCGGAGGATCCAAATACTTGTTTCCAATCATGAGTCTTGAATTTCAAAGCAAACGGCTGCATATCGACACTGATTTGTGTTTTTGCTTGCTGCCATTTAATGGCGGATAATTTCTTATCAGGAAAAAAACGTTTGATATTGGCAATGCAACCCAGTTGCAAGCTTTCTTTTTCAAGAACTCTAAATCCTTTACCAATTACAAATTCTGTTGAGCCACCGCCAATATCTATGACCAACCGATTACCTTTTTTCAAAGGCTTATCATGTGCAACGCCAAGGTAAATTAATCGTGCTTCTTCACGACCAGCAATAATTTCAATTCGATTGCCTAAACAACGCTCGGCTTTTTCAATAAAGACTTCAGGATGCCTCATTTTTCGTAACGTATTGGTGGCAACAATACGCAGATTATTAGGTTTTACGTAAGTGAGTCTTTGTCCGAATTGTGCTAAACATGCTAAGGCGCGTTTTTCAGCTTCTAGGCTTAGATTTTTTTCCGAATCTAGGCCCTCTGCCAGATAAATATGCTCCTTAATCCGATCAATTATGCGTAATTGACCCAGTACATAACGAGCTACGACCATGTGAAAACTATTCGAGCCAAGATCTACTGCAGCAACTAGGTCGCCTTCAGCTATCGATGTATTAGCTTGCCGTTTCGTTATCGTTTTCGGCATAAGGTGTGCAACAAATAGTCTTGCGCGCAAAATTCTGTTTCGTTTTCGGACGGAATGATTTTTTGATAGCTGCCATCAGAATTTAATTGCCAGGATTGGATGTTGTCACGAAGATAGCAATCAAGTTCTTCATGAAAAATTCGTGCTGCATATTCTTTGTCTAATATGGGAAAGCAGGTTTCAACACGACGCAATAAATTGCGTTCAAGCCAATCTGCACTGGAGCAATAAATTTCAGATTTGCCATTGTTATTAAACCAATAGACTCGGGAGTGCTCAAGGAATCGGCCGACCAAGGTGCGAACCGTGATATTTTCAGAAAGACCAATGACACCAGGTTTTAAACAACAGGCACCACGAATAATCAGTTCAATTTTAACACCCGCCTGGGACGCTTCATACAGTGCTTTAATAACACCGGGTTCGTTAATAGCGTTCATTTTGGCAATAATACGTGCCGGTTTTCCGGCGCGTGCAAAACTGGCTTCGCGATTTATTTTCTTCAACAAGGATTTATGCAAAGTGAATGGTGAAGCCAACAAATAGTTGAGCTTAATATTTTTACTGAGACCAGAAAGCTGTTGGAACATAGAATGCACGTCTTCGGTAATACCTTCGTGGCATGTCAGTAAACCAATATCGGTATAGACCTTAGCCGTACCTGCATGGTAGTTGCCGGTGCCAAGATGCGCGTAACGGCGCAAGGTCTTGCCTTCACGACGAACGATTAGCATCATTTTTGCATGCGTTTTAAAACCAACGACGCCGTAAATAACTTGTACGCCAGCTTTTTGTAGCTGATTAGCCAAAGAAAGATTGGCTTCTTCATCAAATCGTGCTCTGAGTTCAATAACCACAGAAACATCTTTACCATTATGTGCTGCGGTAATGAGGTGTTCAATTATTTTTGAATCATGCCCAGTTCGATACAGTGTTTGCTTAATGGCCAACACTTTTGGGTCGTTCGCGGCATGTTGCAATAAATCTAATACCGTACTAAAGCTTTGGTAGGGATGATGCAGAACAATGTCTCTTTCAGCTATGCTGTGAAAAGGTCTTTCCTCATCAATATCAACTTTGCCTTGTTTAAAGTTAGTAAATTTTAAATCAGCTCTTTTCGCTAAATCATAAACTTGAATAACGCGATTTAAATTAACGGGGCCATCAATTCGAAATAAAGCGCTTTTGGTGAGATTAAAATTTTCTAATAAAATATCGGTGATGCGCTTCGGGCAATTTTTAGCAATTTCTAGCCGAACAGCAGGGTTGTAGCCACGTGAGTGCAATTCATCTTTAAGCGCACTGGCAAGATTTTCTACTTCTTCCTCATCAACGAATAATTCGGAATTTCGTGTCACTCTAAATTGGTAAGCGCCCTTAACCTTCATGCCTTGAAATAAATCACCAACAAACTCTGTCAAAATAGCGGAAAGAAAAACGTAATCGTCTTTGCCACCCGATGCTTTTTCAGGTAATTGAATAATTCGAGGTAATGAACGTGGCGCTCGTACGATGGCTATGCCACCTTTGCGGCCAAAGGCATCTTTGCCTTCCAAAACCACAGCGACGTTCAGACTTTTATTTAAAATTTGTGGGAATGGGTGAGCAGGGTCTAATGCTAATGGCGACAATACCGGTAACACTTCTTTTTTGAAATAATCGTGGAGCCAACGTTTTTGGGCTGGATTCCATTGGTCTCGATTGATGATGCGTACGCCAGTTTCAGATAGTTTTGGGCGTAATACCTCATTCCATAATGCATATTGATCTTCTACCAAGCGATTAGCCATCACATAAATTTGATCAAGTGCTAATTGCGGGTCCATGTTGTCAGGCTTTAACGGTGCTTTGTATTGCAAAGCCGTTTTAACGGTGGCTGCCCGAATTTCAAAAAACTCATCAAGATTTGTGCAAGAAATACACAAGTATTTCAGTCGCTCAAGTAAGGGAATGCGCTCGTCTTGTGCTTGTGCAAGTACTCTGAAGTTGAATGCCAGTTGTGATAGTTCTCTATTTAGATAAAGCTCAGAGTCTGTAAATTGTTCGAAATTAATCATAATGTGATGTAAATATCCATTTTATAAATCATAACAGATGCTTAAGGGTGTTTTGCGTCAATCGTTGTATTGGAAAGCGACAACGGAAGGTACTGCCTTTTCCTATGGTACTTTCAATGATTAGTTCAGCTTGGTGTAAATTGAGTACGTGTTTGCAGATGGATAAGCCAAGCCCCGTACCGCCGAGCTCGCGTGAACGGCTGGCTGAAACACGATAAAAACGCTCAGTGAGCCGATTAATATGATTGGCAGGTATGCCAAATCCAGTGTCAGTGACGTAGAAATCAATACTGCCTAAATTATTTTTTTCAACGCCAATAGTAATTTGGCCTCCGGTAGGCGTATAACGTACCGCATTAGAAACCAGATTCGAAAATGCGCTGTGTATTTCTTGATGGGCGCCCAATAAATTATCTTGGCAATGCGAGACAATGTTAATTTGGTGTCGGCCTTGACTAAGAGCAATAGCCTCTTGATGCAACGTGCTTAGCAAAGCGGGCAAATTAATCGCTTCATCAACAAGCATGCTTTCAGATTCTAAGCGCGAAAGATTCAATAAATCTTCCACTAAGGTATTCATTCGCTTAGATTGTTTTTGCATTTCAAGGATAATATTTTGTAATTCAGGGTTGTCGACTTGGTCAATTAACTCAAGATAGCCATGAATAACCGTTAGCGGTGTTCTTAGTTCGTGCGAAACATTAGCTACGAAATCGCTACGCATGTGCTCCAAACGCCTTAATTTTGTTGAGTCACGAAGTACTAACAAACTTCTTTCCGAGGTATAGGGAATCAGAAAAAAATCCAAGTATATTTCAGCGCCAATTGGCGCTGGAACATTTAACAATGGTTGTTCTGCATGATGTTCTTGAAACCATGTTTTTACATTGGCCGGCAGAATTTGAAACAGATTCGCGTTATCTTTGCCAGATTGTAATCCCAACAGGCGTTTCGCAGTTTTATTGGACCAGACAATATAGCCATTGAGTCGGTTAATAACTAACGCGCCTTCCGGCATTGCGCTTGCGGCATGCCGATAGCCTCGTAACATGCCAGCTAACCTAATAATGCGCTTACGGTTTTCAATACTACGTTTATAAATGAGTGTTTCTAATGCTGACCATAATCCTAGGCCGTCTGGGTTTACAGAAATAGCTCGCGACTCTAGTTGGTTTAATATATGGCCGAGTTTTCGGTAGGCCCGAATAACTTGCAGGCTACTGACAATAGCCCAAGCACCTAAAACACCCTGCCAGTCAAAAAACCAATAAGCAATGGCACTGCAAGAGACATAGGTTGCAATCCAGAGTATCCAAGATTGACGCCAAGCTAGTGCTGTTAAAGAGGCATTGGGCATGCTTAAGTTTGTGATTCGATAAAACGATAGCCAGAGCCGCGTATGGTTTCAATCAGCGTGTCAAGCTGGTAGGGCTCCAACGCTTTACGTAAGCGGCGAATATGCACGTCAATGGTACGATCTTCAATTTCACTGGAGCCGCCCCATACAAAATCGAGTAATTGATTACGGGAGTAAACGCGATTGGTATGACTCATAAAGAAATGCAATAGGCGATATTCCGTTGGTCCAATATGTACTACTTCATTTTTAATCAACAGTTTATGCTGACTTGCATCTAAGCGTAATGAACCCGATTCTATCGACCCGTCTTCTTCCGTTTCACGGCTACGCCTTAAAACGGCTTTAATGCGAGCAAGTAGTTCACGGGCAGAAAATGGCTTCACCACATAATCATCAACGCCATGGTCAAAACCCGTGATGCGATCCGTTTCATCACCTTTGGCGGTTAACATGATGATTGGAATTTCTCGTGTATTGGGTTCTTTGCGAAATCGTTTCACTAAATCAATGCCGCTCATCCCAGGCAACATCCAATCCAACAATATGAGATCAGGTATTTTTTCAGAAATGGCAGAGATAGCTTCTTTACCATCTTGTACGCAAATTGGCTGATACGACTGAGTTCGTAGAGCAAAAGCTATCATTTCTCGAATAGCGGGTTCGTCTTCAACAATCAGTATCTGTGCTTGCATGCTAAAACCTTAGTAATGTCTGTAAGGTATTCAATCTCATTATTATGACGGGATTATGACAGATTGTCATAAATGTCAGCCACCTTGTTGTTCGGGTCTGATACCTTGCCTTCGCAGCTCTAATGAAATGGGCCTGAAAGCGGCTATGCGCGCTTCAATACGTGTTCTTTGGTAATAATCTAAGTCATCATTTTCCAGTAACACAGTCAGCTGATTAATGGCGTCATCAACGCGGCCGTTTAAAAAGGCCACTTCAGCATAGGCTTCAGAAGCCCTTAAGGTATTGCCAGATAATTCACAGGCGCGTGCATAACTTCGCTGAAATACAACGTCTTCATAGCTGTCATTAATTAATGGCCGCATCAGGTTTTGTGCACGAGCGGCTAGGGTTGGATTGTTTTGTTCGATTAGAAATTGGGCAAAAGCGATAATCACGGCACGATTATTTGGAAACTGTTGTAATAATTGCTCATATCGGCTTTGTGCCAAAATCGATTTCTTAGCCGTTCCGGCGGCTTCGGCATGTGCAAGGGCAATCCATAAATTATTGGGGTACTTTTTCGCCAGTTCCGTTAATAGCGGTTCTGCGTTTGAGCCTAGATTGTTGGCATTGTAAGCAAGTGCTAGTCCGTATTTTTGAGCATCGGTTAGTGATTTTTGAAAGCCGTCAATTCCAATACGATACTCGGAGATGGCAGCGCCAGGACTGCTAGCCGACAACACTCTCAGGCGTTCTTTGGCCCAAGGAAAATCAGTTCCCGTCAGCATCGATTGTTGGCTGGATGCGCTGGTTTGGGCAAAGCTTGGTAATAATGGATTATTTGAATTAGGTTTATCCAAGTTTAAGTCGGTACGATTTTGTTGAATTTTATAAGCTCGATCGCGAGCCTCACTTATTCGAACTGAGGTAACGGGGTGCGATTTTAAAAAATCTGGAGCCTGATAACCACCCGAATTACCACGGCCCGTACTTTCCATTCGAGCAAAAAAATCAGCTAATGCTTCTGGTTTATAACTCGCACGATACAAGGTTTGTATGCCAATGCGGTCGGCTTCTGACTCATTGGAGCGCGTGTAATCAATCTGACGTTGTACTAATAGGGCCTGTGAGCCAACTACGGCAGCCATGGTGGCTTCATTTGAAGAGTTGCTATTAGATGATTGTGCCACCACTATCGTGGCTAGTGTCGCTAACAATACGGGTAATTTATCTTTACTGGCGCGCTCAACAGAGCGCAACACATGTTTTTGAGTAACATGTGAAATTTCATGGCTCAATACGCCTGCTACTTCATCTTCGCTTTTGGCAACTAAAATCAATCCGGCATTGATGCCAATATAACCGCCTAAAGTAGCGAAGGCGTTGATTTGACGGTCACGGACCATAAAAAATGTAAACGGCTGTTTAGGATTGTCAGAAGAAGCGCCGAGTCTATGTCCCAAGGTTTGTAACCAAACGTCAATTAAAGGATCATCTAAGATGTAGTTTTTTTGGCGAAGTTGATACAGCGTATAGCTACCATATTGCTGTTCTTGCTCAGGAGTGATCAAATCGCCGGCCGAGGAACCAAGTTCAGGCAACAGTGTTTCTTGCCCCTGAATCACTCCTGGGGCAATCGCTATACAGAAAATAAATGCCAATTTTAGATTAATCTGTAATTGCTTGTGTTTCATGCATTCTGCACTTGAATTGACCTAAACTAAGACTCACATTGTAAAGCATAGTTCCCTTTATTCTGAATAGGACGTTTATGGCTGATATTTTGATTTATAGCTCCGCATTTTGCCCGTACTGCGTGGCGGCAAAAAACTTTTTGAAAGCACGAGGTCTGGAATGGCGTGAATTGCGAATTGATACGGATGCCGATGCTAGGCAAGCCATGATGAGCAAAACACAGCGCACTTCTGTGCCACAAATTTTCATTAACGATACACACGTTGGTGGCTTTGACGATATGGTGGCGCTTGATCACGCAGGAAAGTTTCAGCCACTTTTGGAGCAAGTACCGTGACCGAACAAGATCGCGTTAAGGACTTTACTGATTTTCGCGTCAGGATGAACGAGCGGATATTATCCGAAGATAATCAAGTGGTTCGACGTTTCTTTGCATTAGATACGCAAACCTACAAAGACGGTGCGCTTCCGCTTAAAACCAAAGAGTTGTTGGGCTTGGTGGCATCCATGGTGTTACGATGCGATGATTGCATTAGTTACCACATTGCGCAGTGTAAAGAGGCTGGCGTAAATCGTGATGAATTTTTTGAGACCTTTAGTGTTGCATTAGTAGTGGGTGGTTCAATTGTTATTCCGCATTTACGACGCGGCGTCGATTTTTTGGATCAGTTGGAAGGCAAGGGCATTCATGCCATTGTGCCAGAGCATAAACACGATTGATTACAGGCATTATCTTGCGTGGCAATTAGGTTATAATATCCGCCTTAATATTCAATGGGATAAATCAAATGTCGCATACCATTGCGGTGATTCGTGGGGATGGAATTGGCCCAGAAATTATGGATGCAACCATAAATGTCTTGAATGCTTTGAATATTGGCTTGCAATATGATTATGTTGAAGCCGGATTAGCCGCTTATGAAGCGTGTGGTGAATTATTACCTGCAGCAACGCTCGCTTCGATTAGCAAACACAAAGTGGCGCTTAAAAGCCCTTTGACTACGCCAGTTGGTGAAGGGTTTTCTTCCATCAATGTGGTCTTGCGCCGCCATTTTGATTTATATGCCAATGTTCGCCCGGCTATTAGCTTTCCGAATACGAAATCACGTTATCAAAACATTGATCTGATTACCGTGCGTGAAAATACCGAAGGCGCCTATATAGGTGAAGGTCAGAGTATTTCAGAAGATGGCGAAACGGCGTTATTAACCCAAAAAATTACCCGTAAAGGTTCGGAGCGGATTGTCCGTTATGCTTTTGAATTGGCACGCGCCATTGGTCGCAAGAAAATCACAGTGGTGCATAAAGCCAATATCCTGAAATCAACTTCCGGTCTGTTTCTGAAAGTAGCCCGTGAAGTCGCTGCCGAATATCCGGATATTGCATGCAATGAAATGATTGTTGATAACACCTGCATGCAATTAGTAATGCGTCCAGAGCAATTTGATGTCATTGTGACGACCAATTTATTCGGCGATATCATCTCGGATTTATGCGCGGGTTTAGTTGGTGGTCTCGGTTTAGCACCTGGTGCTAATATTGGTAAAGATTGCGCCATTTTTGAGGCCGTGCACGGTTCTGCGCCAGATATTGCCGGTAAAGGCCTTGCTAATCCTTGTGCGTTGCTGCTTGGCGCGGTGCAAATGCTAGAACATCTGGGTGAAGTGCCTTCAGCTAAACGCTTGAAGCAGGCCATTGTTGATACGATGAACGACAAAGACCATCTCACCCCAGATTTGGGTGGTAGTGGCACTACACAAACATTTTCTGAGGCGATTATTAAGCACATTAAAGCTTAATCACTGAGAATGCTGTATAAAAAAAGCCCAATTAAATTGGGCTTTTTTATTGACTTAAATTGGCGGAGAGAGTGGGATTCGAACCCACGGTGGGCTATGAACCCACGGCAGTTTTCAAGACTGCTGCCTTAAACCGCTCGGCCATCTCTCCAAGACGATTATTTTACCTGTTTCCAAGCATTTGGGGTTGAATTTATTCAGATTTAAATTCAATTGGGATTAATAATTCACTGGGTACTGCGGTTCCGTTCACTATTTTGGGACTAAATTTCCATTCCGAAACGGCTTTCTTGGCGGCACGATCCAAGCTTTTTGAATCTGAACTCTTTTCAATTGCAATGTCTTTTGGTGAACCATTGGAATCGATCAGTACTTTTAGTAAAACAGTACCAGATACATTTTTTTTGAATATATTGGTTGGGTATTTAGGTGTGGTTTGAGTGATTACTTTGGCATCATGATCAGGAGTCGCATTCTCAACAGTGTTGGGCGTTTCAACCACCAGTTCTTTAACTTCGGGTTCATTTTCCGGAAGGCTGGTTGTGGCTGGTTTCGGGCGCCGTGCTTTTGGATTTGGCATATTGGTGATGCTGCCATTGTCAACGCTGGGAATAGTTAAGGATGCGCCAGTATTTGTTAATTGTGCAGGTGGTGCAGAAAAATAAGCGTTGTAAACCATTCGAGTGCATTGCCAAGGCACCGACAAAATTAAACCAATCAACAAGGCTCTTAAAAACAGGTTGCGAGGACTTTTACTTTCAAGAATTTGCACCACTTGATGCCAATCACGGGCATGCAGCGCGCTCAAAAATTGTTTAATGGTTTGTTTCGCAGAATCAATGTTCATTTTAGTTTGGCTGGCGGTCAATGTTCATTATAGGAAAATTCCTACCGTCAATACAGAAAAATGCTGATTGCTTAACTAAAAGCCCATTTAGTAAGCTATCAGTGGTCTAAATAATCTTAACTATATAAGGGGTATTGCAATGATTTCTGTCTTTTTGCTTGATGATCATGCTTTGGTTCGCGCTGGCTATCGTTTAATTTTACAACAACATATGGATATAAATGTGGTTGGCGAAGCGGAATCCGGTGAAGAAGGGCTACAGAAAATCAGAGCGCTGAAGCCAGATATTGTGTTGTGTGATTTGCATATGCCTGGCTTAAGCGGCTTGGAAATTACAGAGCGATTAACTCAGGCGCGATCTGCCAGTAAAGTGATTATTGTCTCAGTACAACAAGACGGCCCAATGCCAAAACGCTTGTTGGATGCGGGAGCCAGTGGATATCTTGGCAAGGCTTGCAATGCCGATGAATTGCTTCGTGCTATTCGCGATGTTGCCCGTGGAAAGCGCTATTTAGCTAATGAATTAGCGCAAAGATTGGCCTTGTGCAAACAGGTCGAATCGCCATTTGAATTATTGACGGCACGCGAAATTGAAATATCCTTATTATTTTGCCAAGGCTGGCGCGCTGAAGATATGGCTAAAAAGTTATGTATTAGTTCTAAGACAATCGCAACTCACAAATACCGGATTCTCGATAAACTAAAAATAAAAGACACCGTTAGCCTCGCTCGGCTAGCCGCATTACACGGCATCACCGAGCCAAGTGTCAGTATTTAGTCTTGTTTGCTTTCCGGACTAATATGTACTGCAAAATCGAAACTGCTATTGGCTGTATTAGGCATTGAAAATGAAGGCGGCGCTACCGGCACGTACCCAGCCTGTTGCGGTTTAGGTTCAACAAAAACCGATGCTGTAGATTTGACGATAGAGCTCGCTTCTTCTTCTAAAACGGGTGCTGTTTCAACTTCAACAAATACAGGCACAGCAACTGCAGCCGCTGGAACTGCAACCGCTAGTTCCACAACCGCTGGAACTGCAACTGCTGGTTCCACAACTGCTGGAACTGCAACTGCTGGTTCCACAACCGCTGGAACTGCAACTGCTGGTTCCACAACCGCTGGAACTGCAACTGCAACATCCTTAACTTCAACCGCTTCGCTGACTTTAATTTCAGGCTGCTGTTCAGGTGCTACGTTAATTAAATCTGAGAATTCCGATTCTGAAGTGCTAACTGGAATTGCAGAGACTACTACAGGATTTGCCCGGGTAGTATTTCTAGCCACTTGTTGTGGCTTGATATTGTCAACAGTCCGGCTTACGGATTCCGCACTATTATTTTGGACTGCATTAGTAGGCGCTGTATTGCTTTGTTTTGGGTGCGTAAAGTCGATGACTATATCTTCGTTTGAAATATTTTCCTCAAGTTCTAATTCTGGTTGATTATTGCCAGAGCCTGTATTTTCTGCATTTTCGCCTTCTTGACGACGACGACGGCCACCACGACGACCACGACGACGGCGGCTTGAAGAGGAATCATTGCCTTCATCTATTTTGGCTTCAGGCTTTGTTTGATCAACTATAACGTTTTGGTCTGCAAGCGTTTGTTGATTGCTAGCATCATCTAATACAACGGCTGTTTTCAATGTTGCATCGGTTTCAACAAGTGAGCGGCTCTCGGCATTTCTACGAAGATTTTCAAGGCGCTGCGCTTCACGTCGTTCAGCTTCACGCTTAACTTGATCTTCGCGGCGTTTTTGTTGCTCTAACTTGCGTTTTTCATCAAGCAGTTTTTTTTCTTCTTCCGTGCGTTCAGGGCGTGGCTGTTTTTGTTTGTTTTGTGGATTTTGTCGAGGATTGGTATTAGGGCGTTTTTCAGAACGATCTCTTTGATTGTTGTGCCTATGTTGCTGAACTTGCGTTACAGGTGTTTCTTGTTCAGTAGCTTTTGAACCAAAAATAAAAGATTTAAATCGTGACAAAATACCTTGAGTCTCTATTTTGACGGGCTCATCAACAGGTTTGCTAGGCTGACGCAACGGGGCAACATTGACCGGTTTTACATGAGTCACTGCAGCTTCAGTTGGAATATTCATTTGCGCTTTGGTAAGCGAATGAATTTCAAGTTTGCGAGGCACTCCACGTTGATAACTTGGCTTACCATTTTCTTCGGCAAGATCGGTATCGCGAATTCGCGAGACGTTGAAATTAGGTGTTTCCAACGACTCGTCGGCGATGATGATGATTGGTGTTTCATGCCGAGCTTCAATTTCGACTAAAGCACGACGTTTTTCATTCAGTAAATAATTGGCAATTTGCGCTGGCGCTTGAACCAAAATTTGTCCTGTATGATCTTTCATAGCTTGCTCTTCAGCTAAGCGAAGAATGGATAATGATAACGACTCAACGCTCCGCATACGGCCATGTCCATCGCAACGTGGGCAGATGATTTGGCTTGATTCGCCCAATGAAGGGCGTAGGCGTTGTCGGGAAAGCTCAAGCAAACCAAAGCGTGAGATTTTACCAATCTGAACGCGTGCTCGGTCTAGTTTCAGGGCTTGCTGTAAGCGGTCTTCGACCATGCGTTGGTGTTTACCCAAGCTCATGTCGATAAAATCAATGACTACCAAGCCACCAAGATCACGCAAGCGCATTTGGCGGGCTACTTCGTCAGCTGCTTCAAGGTTGGTATTTAACGCGGTTTCTTCAATATCGCCACCTTTGGTAGCGCGCGAAGAGTTCACGTCAACGGCAGTGAGGGCTTCCGTTTGATCTAATACAATGGAGCCGCCGGATGGCAGACGTACCGTACGCTCGTAGGCTTGCTCGATTTGTGATTCAATTTGGAAACGATTGAATAACGGAATGTCGTCGCTGTACATTTTAAGCTTGCGCAAATTATGCGGCATCACTAATTGCATGAAGTCGGTAGCTTGCTCAAATATTTCAGCCGTATCTATCAGAACTTCACCGATATCTGGACGCATGTAATCGCGCAAGGCCCGAATAATGAGTCGAGATTCTTGATAAATCAGGAAAGGTGATGGCTTAGATAAAGCGGCTTGACCAATAGCGTTCCATGCTTGAATCAAATAATCCAAGTCCCATTGCAGTTCTTCAGCATCGCGGCCCATACCGGCTGTGCGAATAATGACGCCCATATCTTCAGGAATATTCAGCGCGTCCATCGTCTGCTTCAGGGCTTGACGATCATCGCCTTCAATTCGGCGTGAAACACCACCAGCGGTTGGGGAGTTTGGCATTAGCACCATATACCGGCCGGCTAATGAGATATATGTGGTTAACGCAGCGCCTTTGTTACCACGTTCTTCTTTATCGACCTGCACGACCACTTCTTGGCCTTCGCGCAAAAACTCCTTCATTCCGGCTTTATTGGAGTCGATACCAGGCACGAAATAGTCGCGTGAGATTTCTTTCAGGGGAAGAAATCCATGGCGACCACCACCGTAATCGACAAATGCAGCTTCTAAAGAAGGCTCAAGTCGTACGATACGACCTTTGTAAATGTTTGATTTTTTTTGTTCTTTTGCTGGCTGTTCAATATCGATGTCATATAACTGTTGACCATCGACTATTGCCACGCGCAATTCTTCAGCCTGCGTGGCATTTATTAACATACGCTTCATTGTAATATTCCTCACGCGCTCTACCGTAAGGATCGCCGAGTTCAGCAGGCTTTCGAATGCTAAATTGTTCAGCGCTACTAAACCACAGGCGTACCTACGGGAGCGCAAATCATTGTTTCGTTAAAGGGGCCAAACAACGCCGTGCGCAGTTCGGACTATTACAAGTTAAATGAAGCCCGCCAAACGCTTAACAAGGTCACTCCCTGAGAGTGTGGTAGCGTTTATTGGGATACACTAGGCACAGGTTTTCGACCGGCAACGAGTGAAATCAGCATCTTACTTGCCTATGTAGTTTAACAGATGGAACAAAAATGAACAGCCCTTCCTTGAATTCAGGTGTGAAAATTATCAAAGTGCCGGAGGACAGAGACGGCCAGCGTTTGGATAACTTCCTCTTAGGGCTGCTCAAAGGTGCACCTAGAAGCTTGATTTACAAAATAATTCGCGATGGCCAAGTCCGAATTAATGGCAAACGGGCCAAGCCTGAAGATCGATTGGACGAAGGCGACGATATCCGCGTTCCGCCAGTAAAGATTGAACAGGCTGACCCAAACCGGGTGCCGCCAAAAGCCATGTTGGAGCGCTTGCAAGCAAGTATTGTTTTCGAAGATAAGGCGTTATTAGTCATTAATAAACCATCGGGTATAGCCACCCATGGCGGCAGTGGTATCAGTTTTGGAATTATTGAGGGCTTTCGAGCACTTCGCCCGAATGAACCCTTAGAGTTGGTGCATCGACTTGATCGTGAAACGTCTGGTGTGTTGGTGTTGGCAAAAAAACGCTCAGCTTTGCTGCAACTGCAAGCTCTGATGCGCAAACAAGACGATGATGAGGGTCCGGAAAAGCAATATTTGGCGCTTTTGGTTGGCAGAATGCCAAGTGGTACGATGACCGTCAAAGCTGCTTTGCAAAAATCCGTGATGCAAGGTGGTGAGCGCATGGTGCGGGTGGATCTTGATGGCAAGCCTTCAATCAGCCACTTTACCTTGCTTGAGCGTCGCGGCGGTTATAGCTTATGCAAAATTCGTATAGAAACAGGCCGTACACACCAAATTCGCGTGCATGCCGCGCACATTGGACACCCGGTTGCCGGTGATGATAAATACGGCGATAAAGAAGCCAATAAAAAATTGTCTAGTCAATTTGGATTGAAACGACTGTTTTTACATGCGGAATCGATGCAATTTGCAATCAATGACGGTCAAACGCCTTATAAGTTGATAGCGCCATTAGCCACTGAGCTTAATGATGTTTTAAACAAGCTGGTTGGTGAATAGGGCATCCGTTTTAGCCGCACAAATGAAGTCATTCAAGCTTAAGCCACCCACATCGTGCGTTGAGAAGCGGATTTCGCAACGATTGTAATGCACGCCTAAATCAGGGTGGTGATCTTGTTGATGCGCTATAAATGCCAACGCATTCACAAATGCCATGGTTTGGTAATAATTCTCAAAATGAAAAATTTTCCGCAAAGCCGAACCTTGTTCTGCGATTTGCCAATTGTCCAGTTGTGCTAAGTAATTGGCACATAGTTCAGTTGAAAGTAAATGTTCTGCACCTTTGAGTGCGCTACAGTTTTGCAGGATTAGTGGTTTATTCATTTTATTCAAACATTCATTAGAGTTTCATTAGTTTAAGGTAAAATAGGCAAATGATTGAAATTACTGAAACCGCTCTAACTCATTTTCGGCATTTATTACAAAACCAAGGCTCCGATGCCGTTGGCATTCGGGTTAGTGCGCTAAACCCGGGAACAGCTACAGCCGATGCACGGCTTGAGTTTGCCGAACAGGGTGATTTGCTTGGTGATGAATGGCAAATTGAATGCGAAGGATTTACTTTGTTTGTAGATGCGCACAGCATTCCGTTCTTGAATAGCGCACACATTGATATCACGCATTCTGGTACTGGTACGCAACTGGTTATTCGTGCGCCACATATCAAAGGTAGTGTGCCTAATATTGAGAGCCCACTGGCTGAACAAGTGATTTGGTTAATCGATTCAGAGATTAACCCGCAATTAGCCGCTCATAAGGGCAAAGTCTCACTGGATTCAATTGATGCCGATAACGTGGTGTATTTGCGATTTGGTGGTGGTTGTCATGGCTGTAGCATGGTTGATATTACCTTGAAGCAAGGCGTTGAAAAAACCATCATTGATAAAATCCCGCAGATTACAGCAGTTCGTGACGCAACCGATCATGCTACCGGCGCTGCACCTTATATGGCGCGGTAAACTGTTATTTCTATCGCAATAAAAAAGACAGGCTAGCCTGTCTTTTTTATTTTTTTAAATTTAACCGCGATTGGTTTACTTAATAATACCAAGTTGACTTGGTAAAGATCCGTAATAGCTCGCTAAATTAGCCATATCTGAGTCACTTAGTGCTTGCGCTTGCCCAGCCATAATGGCATTGCTACGTTTGCCCGATTTATATTCTTTTAAAGACTTAAGCAAATAATCGGGATATTGGCCAGCTAGCTTCGGGTACGTGTTGTCAAGTGTCTTATTGCCATCTAGGCCATGGCATGCCGCGCAAACAGTATTAGCTTTTACTTTGCCGGCCGCAATATTGCCAACCACACCTAATGCCAATACTTGTGTTGATAAAAGGCAAGCAGCAAAACCTAAGAGTAGTTTTATGTTCATTATAATAATCCTTAGTTTGCCGGTTTTTGGGTGGAAATATAAGCAGCGATATCAGCCATTTCTTGCAGGCTGAAACTTTTTGCTTGTGCGCTCATGGTGGGATGGTTGCGCTCACCTTTTGAATAAGCAGTTAAAGCATTAACAAGATAAGCTTCATTTTGCCCAGCAATTTTTGGCACATGGTAACTCGGATAGGCATTTTTATATTCATTAATCCCATGGCAACCTGTGCAGGTATAAGCCAAGGATTTACCTCTTTTAGCATCACCTTTGGCTTCAATGGTGGTGCTTGTGAGTGTAAAGAAAACAGCAATATAAAGCATGGTTTTGGTCATAAATAAGCCAAAAGTTAAATTAAGTTCGGTAATTATACCTAAAATTCATGCCATTCAGTCAAAGATGTATGACTTTAGGCAGGTACACATACTGAAAATTCAAGTTAGTATTTCGTTTAATTCACATCACTGAAATTGGTATTTTAAAATGGACTCTACAACAAAGCGCACTCAAACTTTAATTTTCGCAGTTATTTTCAGTATATTGCTAGTTGGTTGTGGCGGAAAGCCAGGATCAGATGCCGATGGAAAATCTGCGGATGGGCAAGGTAAGGAGAATAATGAGCCCGATGCAGTGCCGGTTGAAGTGGTTACAGTTAATACGCAAACCATTAGTGCTAATTATTCGGGCACTGCCAACCTAGAAGCGCCTAATGAAGCGCAAGTGGTTGCTAAAAGTTCTGGGGTGTTGGTTTCCCAGCTAGCCGAGGAGGGAGATTTTGTTACTCAAGGTCAAGTGATGGCCCGTATTGATCCATCAAGAGCCATGCTTGAAGTGCAACGCAGCCAAGCGATGGTGAACAAACTTACTAATAACTATAACAGAGCTCAAAAATTATTAAGTCAGAAACTGATTTCGGCTGAAGCAAATGATCAAATTCGGTTTGACTTAGAATCAGCTAAGGCAAGTCTAAATCTCGCTAAACTGGAGTTATCCAACACCAATGTGATTGCGCCAATTTCAGGCGTGGTGGCTCAGCGCATGGTGAAACAAGGTAATTTAGTGACATTAAATGCGCCTGTGTATCGCATTGTTAACACGCAAAACCTTGAAGCTGTGATTAACGTGCCGGAGCGTGAAATGGCGCTAATAATTAAAGACATGCCTGTTCGTATGATGGTGGATGCTATTCCAGGCAAAGTGTTTGAAGGTGTCGTTGATCGAATTAGTCCCGTTATGGATTCTGGAAGTGGCACTTTTCGCGTCACTTCTGCATTTAATAGTGATAAGATCTTGCGCTCAGGCATGTTTGGTCGCTTAGAAATTGCTTATGATCAGCGTGATAATGTCTTAACCATACCTCGTGCAGCGCTTATCGAAGATGAAGGCGAGTCAGCGGTTTATATCGTTCGTAGTGGCAAAGCCATACGTGCTCCAATTAAAACCGGTTATAGCAATGGTGAAATTGCTGAAGTTATTTCCGGCATTAGACAAGGCGACAAAGTCATAACGGCAGGTAAAGTCGCAGTACGTGATGGTTCAAAAGTTTCCGTTATTGGTATTGATGGCAAAGCCGTTAATGCGCCTAAAAAAATTGAAAAAAAATCGGGCGATAACTAATGAATTTAGTCGAATTTTCAACACGCCGGAGGGTGACGGTTGCCATGATGGCAGTCACAATGGTGTTGTTTGGCTGGATCGGTTGGACAAATTTGAAAGTAAATTTGTTGCCTGAACTGACATATCCGACACTTACAGTCCGCACAGAATACATCGGTGCCGCGCCTGCAGAAATTGAAACACTCATCACACAACCCATTGAAGAATCGGTTGGCGTAGTGAAAGGCCTAACCAAACTAAAATCAGTGTCACGTGCTGGGCAAAGCGATATCGTCCTCGAGTTTGCTTGGGGTAGCGATATGGATAAGGCGAGTCTGGATGTGCGCGATAAACTCGACACGCTCCGCTTACCTTTGGATGTGACGCCGCCAGTTTTGCTGCGTTTCAATCCCACCACCGAGCCAATTTTACGCTTGGTTATGTCAGTAAGCGATAAAGATTCGAAAAATCAGG
The DNA here is from genome assembly GCA_017987065.1 of Arenimonas sp. Lineage (GTDB taxonomy): Bacteria > Pseudomonadota > Gammaproteobacteria > Xanthomonadales > Xanthomonadaceae > Arenimonas. The sequence goes on along the minus strand of JAGNUI010000001.1, from coordinate 27,528 downwards.
CTGCTGAGTTAATGCGTCTGCGCCGTTATGCCGAAGAAACCTTGAAAAAGCGCTTAGAGCCCGTTGATGGCGTGGCGGCCGTTAAAGTCGGTGGTGGTTTTGAAGATCAAATTCAGGTGCAATTAGACACCCAAAAATTATCACAACTGAACCTGCCAGCGAGTTTAGTTATTGACCGTCTCAGGCAAGAAAATATTAATATTTCTGGTGGTCGTATTGAAGAAGGTAGCGAGCGTTATTTGGTTCGCACCGTCAATCAATTCAGCAATCTTGAACAAATGAAGAATTTGTTGATTACCACTCAAGATAATGTCCCCGTACGTCTGAAAGATGTAGCCGTTGTTGAGCAAGGCTATAAAGAACGCGAGGCGATTATTCGCATGCAAGGCCGTGAATCGGTTGAGCTGGCCATTTATAAAGAAGGTGACGGCAATACGGTTGCGGTTGCCAACGCGGTTAACGCCACGCTTGAACGCTTGCAAAATGCAAATAGAGATCCGAAAAGTCCTAAAATTGTATCAAAAGTTGCAGGTGCTTATACGATTGATGGCTATTCAATCAATACCATTGACGATCAATCGAAATTCATCAAAAGTGCACTCAATGAAGTTAAATTTGAAGCCTTGATGGGTGGATTTTTCTCCATCTTAATCATATTTTTCTTCTTGCGAGATGGCTGGAGTACTTTCGTCATTAGCTTGTCGTTGCCAGTATCCATTATTTCTACATTCTTTTTCATGGATATGCTGGGCCTGAGCTTAAACGTGATGTCAATGGCTGGCTTAGCATTAGCAACCGGTATGGTTGTGGATGATTCCATCGTTGTTTTAGAAAGTATTGCAAAGGCACGTGAGCGCGGTCTTGGTTTGATAGAAGCGACCATTAAAGGCGCTAGCGAAGTCAGTATGGCAGTTGTAGCCTCAACACTCACAACCATTGCTGTGTTTTTCCCATTGGTGTTTGTTGAAGGCATTGCCGGACAATTATTCAAAGATCAAGCATTAACTGTGTCAATTGCATTGGCCATCTCATTGATTGTGTCGTTGACGTTGATTCCGATGCTTAGCTCAATTAAAGCGGTTTCAAAGATGGCTTTTGCTGCCGATGAGGTCGTTGTTCGCGAACCACCAGTTGGGCGTGTTTCACGTTTTTTCTATTTTAGTTTTGAATTTATTAAAAAAATAGTTGGCTGGTTAGTTTTTCAAATTAGTTTTGTTGTGACTGCAATATTCCGGTTTCTCGCAAAATATGTTGGCGGTAGTTTAGCTTGGTTGGGCGAAAAGATATTGATGCCCTATGAAGCCGCCGCTAGTTATTACCATAAGATTTTGCCGAAAGTACTTGATCGTCCAGCAATGATTTTATCGGGTTCATTCTTTGCTTTTGTGATTGCCATTTTTGTTGCGCTGAGTTTGGGTACAGACTTAATTCCGCAGTTGGCGCAAGATCGTTTTGAAATGACGGCTAAATTAGCGCCTGGCACACAATTGCGTGAAACCGATGGTTTGGTTCAGAAAATCCAAAAAGCTTATAACGATGATAGCGGTATCGAAAAATTATATGGCGTTTCTGGCAGTGGTACACGTCTTGATGCCAACCCAACTGAATCAGGTGATAACGTTGCGAAACTAACTGTCATACTCGGAGATAAATACACACGCGAAGCAGAGGCAGCCATAACAGAACGTATGCGCAAGACGATGCAGGCCTACCCGGATGTGCAAGTTAAATTTGCACGCCCGCAATTGTTAAGCTTTGCGACCCCACTTGAAATTGAATTAAGTGGCCAGGATCTTGCCTCCATTGAAAAAGCAGGGCGTCAGTTAAGTGAGCTGATGAAAAAATCTCCTCATTTTGCCGATGTAAAATCCAGTGTTGAGCAGGGTTACCCTGAAGTACAGATTATTTTTGATCAAGAACGTGCTGCTGCCTTAGGTTTAACTTCACGTCAAATCGCCGATCAAGTGGTGCGTCAAGTCCGTGGCGAAGTTGCAACACGCTATAGTTTCAGAGATCGTAAAATTGATGTATTGGTGCGTGCTCGTGAAGTTGACCGAAGCTCTATTGATGATATACGTAACATTATTATCAATCCACAAAGTGACAGCCCAGTGCCATTATCGGCGGTTGCTAATGTAGTGGAAACAGTCGGGCCAAGTGAAATTAACCGCGCCGATCAAACCCGTGTCGCATTGGTTTCAGCCAACTTGCGTGATATTGATTTAGGTACGGCAGTACAGGAAGTCAAAAATCTGGTGCAAGAAAACCCAATTGGTACCGATGTCAAAATGACTTTTGGTGGTCAAAGTGAAGATCTTGATCGTTCAATCAATTCCTTGATATTTGCTTTTGGTTTGGCTATGTTTTTAGTGTATTTGGTGATGGCTTCCCAGTTTGAATCCTTATTGCATCCATTTGTCATTATGTTCTCGGTTCCCTTGGCTATTGTGGGTGCGGTATTGGCTTTGTGGGTGAAAGGTTCACCCATTTCCATTGTGGTCTTTATTGGATTAATCTTGTTAGTCGGTATCGTGGTTAAAAATGCTATCGTCTTGCTTGATAAAGTCAATCAATTGCGCGAAGAAGGCGTTAATAAACGCGAAGCCATTTGTCGTGGTGCTGAATCGCGCTTACGTCCGATCATCATGACTACTTTGACGACACTGTTTGGATTTGCGCCACTGGCATTTTTTGGTGGTGATGGTGCCGAAATTCGTGCGCCCATGGCTATTACGGTGATTGGTGGTTTAACGGTTTCAACCATATTGACTCTGGTTATCATTCCGATTGTCTATAACATTCTTGATCGCCGTACAGATGACTATTACCGTGAACGCGGTATTCGCGCTGCGACTAAATTTGCTTTGCAAGCCCAGGAGTCGTCAAAATGAGTTTGGTGGAACTTAGCTTAAAAAGGCCCGTAACAGTCACCATGTTTTTCATTTCCATGGTGGTCATTGGTTTAATTGCCTCAGTACGTTTGCCGTTAGAGCAATTTCCAGAAGTTAATTTCCCTTTTATGGGTGTCAGTGTTCCGTATCCGGGTTCAACACCGCAAGAAGTTGAACGCAGTATTACCCGTCCAATAGAAGAAGCATTGGCAACATTGCCTGGTATTAAGGAAATAAATTCAACCAGTCGTGCTGATGCCGCAGAATTCCAAGTGCAGTTTTCAGATTTCGATCGTGATGTGGCTATTAGTGCTAACGAAGCGCGTTCACGTATTGATGCCATTCGTAAAGATTTACCTGCTGATATGCAACGTTATTTTGTGCAACGTTTCTCGCCAAGTGACCAACCATTTTTAGAACTTCGGTTTGCCAGTTCTCGTGATTTGCGATATGAATACGAAATGATTGAGCGTTTGTTCAAGCGCCGTATTGAACGTATCCCCGGCGTTGCTGCGGTAGAAATTTCTGGTTCTTCACCGTCGGAAATTGAGATTGCATTGAACCCTACTAGTTTAGGCGCATACAGTATTAGTTTGAATCAATTAGCAACAAAATTGCAGGCGGTTAATTTTTCAGTATCTGCTGGGCAAATTGATGATGGTGCGCGTCGTTTACGTGTACAGCCGGTCGGTGAAATTCGTGACCTTGATGAACTTCGCAATCTGGTCTTAAATGAGTCAGGCTTGCGACTAAGTGATATTGCTCAGGTGCGTTTTAAAACACAACGCGAAGAAGTTTGGCGTCGCCTCGATTTGAAACCAGCTGTTGGTATAAACATTCGGCGCGAAAGAAGCGCCAATTTAGTTGATGTGTCAAAACTTGTTATGGCTGAATTGGAATTGATTAACCAAGAACCTGAGTTAATTGGTATTAAGTCAATTGTCATTGGCAACCAAGCCGAAAGTGTACAGCGCTCAATTAAAGAGTTGGTTGAGGCCGGTATTATAGGGTCTTTGCTGTCATTATTTGTTTTGTATTTTTTCTTGCGTCACTGGCCGAGCACCTTGATGGTGACCTTGGCGATTCCAATCTGCATCATCATGACCCTAGGTGCCATGTACTTCCTTGGAATTACATTAAATGTTTTATCGATGATGGGGTTGCTGTTAGGGCTGGGCATGTTGGTTGATAACGCCGTGGTGGTGGTTGAAAGTATTTATCAATATCGAGAAAAATACCCTAATGATCCCGTGAGATGTGCCATTGAAGGCACGCGTAGTGTGCAGATTGCTATTACTGCAGGCACTTTCACCAGTATTGTTGTGTTCTTGCCGAATTTATTTGGTGAAGCCAACATGATTAGTATTTTTCTGGGGCAGGTGGCATTAACCATCACCATCTCTTTGCTTTGCTCATGGCTAGTAGCGGTCAGTCTAATTCCAATGATATCGGCACATTTAAGAACGCCGCCGATGATCGGACGCTCGAATGGGTTTATCCCACGTTTGGTGGAGCGTTATGGTCGTTTGTTGCGATGGAGTCTGGAGCATCGTTTCAAGTCGTTAGCTGCAATATTAGCAATTGTGCTGGTTAGTTTTGTACCCATGAAATTTACCGAGTTTGATTTTTTCAAAAATGAAGCCAGCCCTAAATTGGATTTATATTTTGACTGGAAAGGGGCATATAGCGCTGAACAAATGTCAGAAGAAGTTTTTAAAATTGAAAAATTCCTTGACCAGCGTCGTGAACGTTATCAATTGACTCAAATCTATGTTTATTTTGGTGAGCGGGGATTTGGTGGCGTGAAATTAGATCTTCGTAAAGATGGCCCCGGCTTAAAAACGCCAGCCGAAATCTCTGAAATGCTGCGCACCGAACTACCCAAATCTGCCCGTGCAGAAATTGGCTTTGAAGGTGGTGGCGGTGGCGGCGGTGGAACCTCTGCGGGCGACCAAAAAGTGACCTTTTTTCTCAATGGTGATTCGCCGGAAAAATTAATGCAAATTGGTAACGAGTTACTACCTTCTTTGGAGAAGCGTCCTGAATTAACTGATGTACGGGTAAACTCCGGTGATGAGAATAACGAAGTAAGAGTGAGCGTTGACCGTGAGCGTGCAGCTACTTTTGGTTTTAGCGCACAAGAAGTCGCTCAGTATTTAGGCATTGCATTGCGAGGTAGCCCATTGCGTGAGTTTCGACGTGGCAATACCGAAGTGCCGGTTTGGGTGCGTTTCGAGGGCTCTGAAAAGTTTAGTATGGATCGCTTGTCGAGTTTGGATTTGACACGCGCAGATGGCGTTAAAGTGCCACTGTTGTCTTTGGTTGACGTTCAAATTAAACCAGGCGCATCACAGATTTCACGTAACAACCGCCAAACATCCATTGCTATCGATGCCAATATCAATCGTGTTGATAAATTCGATAAAGATGCGGCGCGCAAAGCCATCAATGAAGTGATGAATGCAGCTAAATTAAATGAAACCCACCCAGGTTATTCATGGGGTGAGGGCAGCGGTTTCCGTGGTGACGATGAAGCCCAGCAACAAATGCTATTCAACCTCGGTATTGCTATGTTGATGATCTTCATTGTTATGGCCGCATTGTTTGAATCCATGTTATTTCCATTGGCCATATTCAGTAGCATCATCTTTTCAATACTTGGTATTTTCTGGCTGTTCGCACTAACTGGCACCACTTTCACGGTGATGGCATTTATTGGTGTCTTAGTATTAATGGGTGTAGTGGTCAACAACGGCATTGTGATGCTCGATCATATCAACTTGCAACGCAGGAATGGATTGTCTCGAACGGATGCCTTAATACAAGGCAGTAAAGAGCGTTTGCGCCCAATCTTAATGACCATGGGCACCGCTATTTTAGGTATGTTGCCATTGTGTTTTGGCGGTTCTGGTATTGGTGGTGATGGCCCGTCGTATGCACCAATGGCAAGAGCAGTAGTGGGCGGATTGGCGTTTTCAACCATCGTTAGCTTATTATTCCTGCCAACGATATATGCCATGTTGGATGATGTTAGCCAGTATGTTTCTAGCTACATCAAAACAGGCCGAGAAAAAGCACCAGTGTTATCGAAATTCATTGAAAGTGCTAATTAATAATTTCGCCCTTGTACAGATGCAAGGGCGTTTTTGTTTTAACTCAATTTACCAACAATCATAAAACCGGCCACCCATACCGCTAATGCGGTACCCATATTAGTTAAGATAAAATTGACCAATATGCGTGCGAAACGGTTTTTCCACCAGCCGGCTACTTCAGTTGTATCATTTCTTAAATCTAGAAGATCCTGATAGGTTGGCTTTTGCATTTTTGCTTCAACGTATGCCGAAACCATTCCTGAACTTAATGCCGGGTGTAGCGGTGTAAGTGGCGATGCAATAAAAGCAGCAATACAACTCAACCAATGACCTTTGGCTGCGATACAGCCAAGTAAACCACCAATGCCGGTGATTAATGCCCATTGCAGAAGTAGCATGCCAGCCAATTCGATGCCGCCTTGGCGGTAACCCCAGTAAAACCCAAAAATCAAAATGGCAATCAAAGTGAGGCTAAACCATGGAATGCTAGAAGTCTTTGGAAGCTTTTCCAGTGTAGCTATAGCTTTCTTAAAATCAATGGACTTATTTTTCATTGATTCGGCAAGTCCTTTTAAATGACCTGCACCAACAACAGCTAAAACATGTTTAACATCGGGTTGATCTGACAAGCTTAATAACTTGGCGGCCATATAGATATCACGTTCATTAATGATGGTTTCATACAACTCTGGGGTTTGTTTGGCAAACTCACCAAAGCTAGACTCCAGCATATCGCCTTCTTTGAGCTGTTCAATTTCTTGTTCGTCAATTTCATCGGAGCTCAACAAATTGATTCCCAAACCTGCGGCTAATTGAGCACGTTTGAAGAAGCCAAGTCGATTCCATGCACGTTTTAAGGTTATTCCAGCATCACGATCTATTAGCTCACAACGCAGATTGCGCGCATTGGCCTCCAATGAAGCGGCTTTGAGTTCAGCGCCTGGTTCAATACCAAGTTGGTCTGCTAAACGGCGTTGATAAGCCGCCAATGAAAGGTTTGCCGCAACAAGACCAATTTTATCTTCTTTGATAATCTGAAAAATATCGAGATTTTGCAGATTATTTTCTTGCGTCAGTTGCTTGTGCCTGTTGGCATCTAATTCCACGGCTATCGTGTCAAAATTTCCTGAATCAATGGCCAGTTTTACAGCTTCAACGCTAATCGCCGACACATGAGCGGTGCCGAGTAAGGTATATGCAATGCCGTTTACGCTGAGTTCGATAACCGGCTGTCCGGCAAAATCAATGGTATTCATAAGTATTAATCGCGGTACCTTTTGGTTAAATCGCTATAGGCATCTATTCTGCGATCGCGCAGAAATGGCCACATGCGACGGACTTTCTCACTACGCGCAAGATCAATGTCTGTAATGAGTATTTCTGCGCTATCGGAACTGGCTTGGGCTAGTATTTCGCCTTGCGGCCCAAGGATGTGTGAGTGGCCCCAGAATTGAATACCACTGGCGCCCAGCGGTGATGCTTCAAATCCTGTGCGATTGCAGCTTAACACCGGAATGCCATTAGCCACAGCATGACCACGGTGACTGAGTAACCAAGCATCTTGCTGGCGTTGTTTTTCGTCATCAGTATCATCTGGATCCCAGCCAATAGCCGTTGGGTAAACTAAGAATTCAGCGCCTGCTAAAGCCATTAATCGTGCCGCTTCCGGGTACCATTGGTCCCAGCAAATAAGCACGCCAATTTTACCCAAGCTCGTTTGAACGGGTTCAAAACCAAGATCTCCAGGGGTGAAATAATATTTCTCATAAAAACCAGGATCATCGGGTATATGCATTTTTCGATACTTGCCAACCAGCTCGCCATTGCTATCAAATACTACTGCCGTGTTGTGATATAAGCCTGCTGCTCGGCGCTCGAATAACGAGCCAATCAGCACCACATTATTTTGTTTTGCAATGGTAGAAAGGCGTGTGCAACTTGGGCCAGGTATCGATTCGGCGGCATCGAATTCATCGGCCGACTCATGCTGGCAGAAATACGCGCCATTATGTAGCTCTTGCAGCAAAATCAATTGCGCACCCTGCTTGGCGGCTTCTGCAACGCGGGCTTCGATAACCTGCAAGTTTTGCTGAGCTGTGCCATGATTAATTTCTTGAATTAATGCCACTTTGATTGAAGATACAGTCATGCTAATAATCCTTCTGGGAGTTGCATAGTACAGCAGTGTAAACTGCCATTTTGCCAGATTAAATCACGGCAGTTTATGGCCACTATTTCTCTGTTTGGGAAGGCGCTTTGCATAACAGACAGTGCACGAGCGTCGGCAGGGTCATTATAAACAGGCATTAATACAGCGCCATTGATAATCAAAAAATTAGCATAGGAAGCGGCAAGGCGCCGTCCGTTATCAATAATTGGCTGCGGCCAAGGCAGCTCAAAGAGTTCATAGGGATTGCCATTCAATTGTTTGAATTGAGACAGCTCGTTCGCCATGCGCTGAAGTTCGCCATAATGGCTGTCGGCTCTGTCTTGGCAACCCTGATAAACTATAGATGTGGGGGATGCAAAACGGGCCAGCGTATCAATGTGGGCATCGGTGTCATCACCTTCCAGATAACCATAATCAAGCCACAGCAAGCGTTGTTGCTTTAATGAAGACATCAAGAAGGCGCTAACTTCATCGCGAGATTTATCGGGGTGACGTTCGTGCAAGCAATGCCATGTTGAAAGCAGGGTGCCCGCGCCATCCGTTTCAATACCGCCGCCTTCAAGCGCAAAATCAATGCGTTGATGTGTGCAGTTGGCGAATGTATTTAATGATAATAATAGCGAGACGATTTTATCATCGAGATTTGATTCAAATTTTCCACCCCAAGCGGTAAAGTGAAAATCCAACATTACCTTTGAGTTGTCAGCATTCACTAAAGTGATCGGCCCGCTATCGCGCAACCAGGTGTCGTTATAGGGTATGTGCACGAAATGCAAATTAGACAACGCGCAGTTGGCTGCAATTAAAAAACTCCGTGCTTGTCGCTCTAGTTCAGGGTTTGGTACACAGACAATGAGTTTCTGATGAACGCATATGGCGGCCATTATTTGAGCAAAGCAACGTTGAACTAATTCTAAGCGCTCTGCCCAATCTGTTCCAACATGAGGCCATGCCATCAAAACGGCTGATTGCTGTTCCCATTCGGCTGGAAATCTAGAGGTTTGACTCATTTCATTCACCATTAAAGTAAGTGATTAAGTTTAACAAGGCACCGTACTAATAACTGCAATACTAAAAAAGCCGGCAATAAGCCGGCTTTAAGATGATGCGACCTGAGAGCGATTAACGCTGACGGGCTTTAAAGCGGGGATTTGATTTGCAAATCACAAAGACCTTGCCACGACGACGAACGACTTTACAGTCACGATGGCGGGCTTTGGCCGATTTAAGGGAATTCAGGACTTTCATGGTATTTTCCAAAACAAACGAGTAACAAGAAGCCGAAATTATAATGCAAAAATCATGTTAAAGCAATCACTTGTTAAACAAATGCTTAATCGAGATAGGCCGCTGAAAGCGTATGCATATGCACACGTTCCGAGTCTCGTAAGAAAGGAGAAACTAACATCATGACTTGAACAATGCCCTTTTTAATGGATTTTTGTTCGTCTTTCTCGCCACTAATGTTGGCAAAATTCAGCCAGAATGTTGCCAATACAAGAATGTTGGTAGATAAGCCTTCTATTTCAGCCGCGCTGGCACGCATCATGCCGGTATTATTAAGGCCTTTCATAATATTGTGTGCGTTAGCAGAACCGCGCTTTAAAATTCGAGCGAATTTTAAACGTAAGCTTCTGTTTCTGCTTGTTATATTAATCAAATCTCGATATAAAAACCGATAGTTCCAAATACATTCGAACACTAAATGCAATTGCAACCACACATCCTCAAGGGTTATTTCGCGTCCTTCGGGGGCAGTTAGCGCTTGATCCATTCGTTCTTCGAAGCGTTGAAACAATTGCTCAATAATGTCGTCTTTATTTCGATAATGATAATAAAGGTTGCCAGGGCTCATTTCCAACTCATCAGCAATATGATTGGTTGAAATGCTTGACTCCCCATGATCGTTAAACAGTTGTAGGGCAACATCCAAAATACGCTGGCGGGTTTTTTTTGACATTAAGAAACCAATGATTTGACTAAAGTAATGTATTTTTTCATAGCCATTTCATTGCTAGTTCCTTCGAGTTTAGACCATGCTTGATATTTTGCTGATGCAACAAAATCAAAAAATCCTGGCTCTGGACCGTTAACATCACCTTCTGATCCTTGTTTGTATAGGGCATACAAGCGCAACATGGTGTCGTTATCTGGGCGATTTTCTAAGGTTTTAATATCTTTGCTAGCTTGCTCAAATTCTTGCTTAATTGTGTCCATAAGCTAACCCTTTGCTGTAAAGTCATATATAGTTTGTATTATGCATTAAAATGTAATTTGCAGTAAAAATCAACATTCTATTTAGAAAAGTCCATTATTAGGGGTAGGAGATTTTATGAGCTATTTTGTTACTGGTGCAACTGGGTTTATTGGTCGTTATTTGGTCAGTAATTTGCTTAAGCGAAAAGGCAATGTGCATGTTTTAGTGCGCAAAAGCTCAATTGCTAAATTGAATGAGATTGGCGCAAAAATGGCTTGGGATATGAAACGTATTATTCCGGTTGCTGGTGATTTAGCGAAACCTAAACTTGGCCTTACTGCTGCTCAGTGCAATTCATTAAAAGGTAAAGTTCAGCATTTCTTTCATTTGGCAGCAATTTACGATATGTCTGCCGATGCTGAAAGCCAGAAAGTCGCCAATATTGGCGGCACAAAAAACGCCTTGGAGTTGGCCGCAGCACTAAATGTTGGTTGCTTTCATCATGCCAGTTCAATCGCTGCTGCAGGGCTTTACCCAGGCACTTTCCGCGAAGATATGTTTGAAGAGGCTGAGGGTTTAAAAGATCCTTACTTAAAAACCAAGCATGAGTCGGAAGGTTTAGTTCGCAAACAAACAGCCGTACCATTTCGCATTTATCGTCCATCGATGGTTGTTGGGCATTCTCAAACAGGCGAAATTGATAAAATTGATGGCCCTTATTATTTATTCACACTAATCAAGAAAATCCGCCAAACCTTGCCGCAATGGGTACCAACCTTGGGCATTGAAGGCGGGCGAATCAATGTAGTGCCTGTGGATTTTGTTGCCGATGCCATGGATCATATCGCTCATAAAAAAGGCTTAGACGGCCATTGCTTCCATCTGGTCGATCCTGAACCAATGCGTTTTGGCGAGCTGATGAATACCTTTGCGCGTGCAGCACATGCCCCTGAAATGACCATGCGTATTGATGCGCGTATGTTTGCCTTTATTCCTTCGGCGATGCGTATGGCAGTGACCAGTTTGCCACCGGTTAAGCGCTTAACTAACATGATTTTGCGTGATCTTAAAATACCCAAAGCAACCCTTTCATTCATCACTTACCCAACACGCTTTGATTGTCGTGAAACGGAACGTGCTTTGAAGGGCAGCAAAATTACCGTCCCACACTTAGACAGTTATGCGTGGCGTTTGTGGGATTATTGGGAGCGCAATTTAGATCCGGATTTATTCATTGACCGTTCCTTGCGCGGAAAAGTTGAGGGTAAAGTAGTTCTCATCACTGGCGGCTCTTCTGGGATTGGCAAAGCTGCAGCCATTAAAATCGCAGAGGCTGGAGCTAAAGTGGTGATTGCTGCGCGAGGTGCAGATGAACTTGAAGCGACACGTAAAGAAATAGTCGATGCTGGATTCCTGTGTTACGCCTATAAAACAGATTTAGCCGATTTAGACTCATGCGATAGTTTAATCGAGCATGTGAACAAAGATTTCGGTGCTGTTGATATTTTGATTAACAATGCCGGTAGGTCGATTCGTCGCTCCATTGAGCTCAGTTTTGATCGGTTCCACGATTTTGAGCGCACCATGCAATTGAATTATTTCGGCTCGCTGCGCTTGATCATGCAGGCATTGCCTAAGATGATTGAGCATCGTCGGGGCCACATCATCAATATTTCATCAATTGGCGTATTGGCTAGCTCGCCACGTTTTTCTGCCTATGTGGCATCTAAAGCAGCACTCGATGCATTCAGCAGTTGCGCGCAAGGTGAACTTTCAGGAAAGGGCATTAGTTTTACCACAATCAATATGCCATTAGTGAAAACGCCAATGATTGCACCAACCAAGATGTATGATTCGGTGCCAACTTTATCGCCAGAAGAAGCTGCCGATTTAATTGTTAAAGCCATCATAGAAAAACCAAGCAGAGTGGCAACACGTTTGGGCGTATTTGCCGGCGTACTAAATGCGGTATTCCCGAAAGCTTATGAGGTGGTCATCAGCACAGCTTTTGAATTATTCCCTGACTCCTCCGCAGCCAAAGGTATGAAAGGGCGCTCAGAAATGTCGCAACCAACTAATGAGCAAATTGCCTTCGCATCAGTGATGCGCGGTGTGCATTGGTAAAATTTGAGATAATTTAAACAAAAAAAGTACCGCAATGCGGTACTTTTTTTTATTAAAAATCCGTCAGTCAAATCGAATTGGGAGGGCCGATGAAAAACAACCTGACGGATGGATAAAACTTAAGCTGCAGCGCTAAGTGTTTCTTCTGCAGCGGCTGCTTTAGGCAAATTGATTTTGCTTACTTTCTTAGCCACTTTCTTAGCCACTTTTTTTGCAGGAGATGCGGCTTTCTTTACTGGAGCAACAACTTTTTTAGCAGCAGGTGCTTTACCTTGTTTACGCAATTCAGCTGTTAGCGCTTCAACGCGTTTTGTCAGGTTGTTAAGGTCTTCGCGAGTAGGCACACCTAAACGGTTTAAGGCTTGCTGTACACGATCTTCAAAGACTTTTTCCATGCGATCCCAAGTGTCGGTCGCTTTTTCTTTCACATTCTCAACACGACCTTCAACAGCGCCACGAACCACATCAACTTTACCATTGGCAAGTTTGCGTGTTTTGGCTTCTAAATTCATGCCTTTCTTAACTAAGGTTTCGAACAAATCGGTGCCTTCGCCTTGAGCTTTGGCCAATGCGCCAACGCCGGCGGTCCAAATTTGTTGTGCAGTATCAAGCAAATTACGGCTCGAAGAATCTACAGATTTTTTTGCAGTTGTTTTGCTGGTTTTGCCTTTAGCGGCGGTTTTACGAACAGCTTTTTTTAGCTTGGCCATATTTAAGTACCTTTAAGTTGAAAGAACAATAAACGAAATAGTTGTGTTTATTATTCTGAGTGGTTTGTCTAGAGCAAACACACCAAAATTAAAGGTTTAATTATGAAACTAGAACTATGCTTTTAATCTGTGTTTTTTCAGTCGTAATTCAATATCATCTAGGCTATGTCGAAGTTGGGCTGTAGCCTCTGTGCGACGAGTGACCGGTTCAATGCCGTCCAGCAAAGTTAATTCGGAATTGTTTAATACATCCAGTTTAAGAGTTAAACCATGTTTGGCTAACATCGGCTCAAGAACTTTAAATTGGCGTTTTAAATCACGCAACGTACTTTGAAAGGCATGCTCACAAACGCGATGTCTTGACGAATAACTAAATACATTGGTAAAAAACATTTCAGCATCGTCTTCATTGGGCTCAAAAACAATTTGATCAGTCTCTGGATATTGCTGGGCATATTTGGCAAGACCAACTTGCATACGCGATTGCAAAAGTGTTCTAAATGTTTGTGAAAGCACCATTGGCAATCCGCCATCAGCCAACTTTGAGGATTCTGGATTATCTCTTGTTTGATTATTTGAATTAAAGGGTACGAAAGGATTTAAGCCAATCATCAAATCAATGCCGTGGTCTAAAATCACAGAGGCATGCATAGTTCTACGCAAGGCGCCATCTACAAAATGATGCCCATTGATATCAACAGGTGGGTATAGACCTGGAAGCGCAGAACTGGCTTGCACAGCTTGAGAGATGGGAATGTTATCCCATTTTTTACTACCGAAACGAACTGCTTTGCCTTGGTCTAAATCCACAGCAACCACATATAAGGGACGATCTAATTTTCTAAAGTCGTTAGTACGACCTGGCCCTGTGAATACATCCTTTAAAAACTTTTCAATGGGAGCGTTGTCGAAAAGCCCATTGGGCACAATGCTCGTCAAACGGGAAATAAGTTCGTTTAATTGCGTTCCTGATGGATCCATCACCATGCTTTTCCACCAATCGAAAGCTAAGCTTGGTAGTGCTGAAACGCGTTTTCCATATTCCATAAATGCAGGTTTTAGGAACATGCGAGGTTTAAAGCTTATTTCAGGGTGATCACCTGAAATGAATATTTGGCAAATTTCAGCGGTACTTAAGCGATTGACCAAGCTGGCTGCTATAAAAGCACCTGAGCTAACCCCAACGTATACGTCTAATCGGTTTAAATCAAGGCCATCAATGGCTACTTCTAAGGCTCGTAGCGCGCCTAATTCATACATACCGCCAATGGGACCGCCTCCTGCAATAGCGATACCTACACGGCCTTGATGACAGGATGGTTGTGTTGCAGCTTGAAATACGAGCATTTAATCAGCCAAAAAATACGATTTCTCTTATTGTACGGCTAAAATAAACCTATTCCAATCCTACAGTGATAATCAGCGATGAGTGTGCGGCGCTTACAAGAAAAATTAACAAGCCGATTACTTTGGCAAAAACAAGCACATGAACTTGAGCTTGGCGATAAGGTCTTGGCTAAGTATTTGCCTGAGCTCAGAAAATGGCAGTCAAATCGGCTAAGAGTGAGTTTCAATCGTTTTATTGAAAATCCAAAAACGAAGCCGGCTGCCGAATTTTTCTTATCGGATTTATACGGTGACCAAGAATTTTTGAAACGTGATCAGGAAGCAGCCAAAATATTGCCGATGATGTCAAAAATACTGCCATTAAACTTATTAACTGCAGCAGTTGACGCCATTGAACTGTCCGTTTTGAGTCATGCTTTAGATATGCGTATGGCTCGCTTGCTCGCTAAAGCGTTGTCAAATGGGCAGGCTTTAGATTCGCAAACATACCAAAAAGTGTACCGGCAATTAGGCTACCCGCGATTGCGTAAGCGCCAATTGGCGTTAATTATGGATGTCGGATATCGGCTTGATAGTGTTGTTCAGAAACACGGTATCGCTAAATTGCTCGGGGCTTCGCGATTGCCTGCAAGATTATTAGGCTTGCAACACTTACAAGGATTTCTAGAGCGTGGCTTCAAAGCGTTTAATCATCTCGGTGGCGCTGAATATTTCCTCACAGAGATTTTTCGCCAAGAATCAAGCATTTCAAATCGTATTATGAGTGGTCATGACAACCCATTTCAAGAACCTTTTTAGGTGAATTCTTGATCAAGGTAGCGCTTTATTTCATTTTCAATCATTGATTTAAATGCAGACTGAAAAAACCCCAGGTCGGCAATAACATGAATGGATTTAGCGTTTACCTTAATATGACCATCCACACCTGAGCGTTGAAAATTTAAGGTATTGCCGCTCCATTCGCATTCCACGTCAAATTTTTCAGCAATATGATCTGCCACATGTTGCACGGCTGTTTTGGCTTTACTGTGTTCGAGATTGTGTGAGCGCTTAATATCGATCGAATGCATGATTGTTCTCGTAATGATTTAAATCAAAATACAATGAAAACACCGGTTTGTCTGTTTTGTTATGGTAAATTGTTGAAAAAGGTTACAACATGAGTTTGGTTTTACATACATCTGACCACAACACGCTTTGCTTGGATAAGCCAGAACTAAATATTGGCTCAGATCCAGCGGGCGATTTGTATTTGGCTAATTCAGGTATTTCGTCAAAACATGCCGTTATTCGAACCAATGCTGGGTTAACTTGGCTGACTCGTCCATCAAAAGCAACCGGTAGTGTGCATGTTAATGGTCGATTGATTCATGCCGCTGTTTTATTAAAAGCCGGCGATGAAATCCATTTTGATGCCATTTCTTGTCGAATTAAATCTTCACAGCCCGCTAAATCCTTAAAAACAAATGTAACCGGAGTGGTTTCCACTAATTTCAGTGAGCGGATTGTCTTAAGGGTTTTGACCGGTTCTGAAACAGGCATGGCTTATGCGCTAATTAATAGTTTATGCATTGGTCGTTCATCGCTATCTGATGTGCAAGTCGATGATTCTTCCATGGCGGAACGACAGGTTCTACTTCAGCGTCAAGGCAATGATGTGGTGGCCAAGAATTTAAGTCCTGTTTTGGAGATGCAAGTTGATGGCTGGGTTTGTAATGAAGCCATTTTAGCGGTAGGAAGCCAATTATGCATTGATCAACACCGGTACTTGTTGCAGTCGTCTTGCCCAGATTTCGCTCAATTAGTTGAAATCCCCGTTAACGAAGTGGTTGTCGAAACAAATGATGCTATTGAATCTCCAGCATATATAGCTTCTAATCCCCCAATATTTACTCGCGCACAGTGGATATTGTTAGCCAGTTCGGTGCTTATTTCAGGCTTGTTGATCTTGTTATTAACAATCGCTCCTTGAGTTATTAAAATAATTAACATTTCAGTCTTTCAAAGGCTTTAGCAGGCATGTTAGGCTAATAAGCTTGATTATTGGAGTCTATTTATGTCGCGAGCGTTTAATTTTAGTGCAGGTCCAGCCACTTTGCCTGAGTCCGTTTTATTGCAAGTTCAACAAGAAATGCTGGAATGGCAAAATGAGCGCGCTTCAGTTATGGAAGTCAGTCACCGAGGGAAGGCCTTTGTTGATTGCGCCGCTCGAGCAGAATCTGATTTACGCGAACTGATGGGTATTTCAAGTGAATATGCCGTGTTGTTTTTACAAGGTGGAGCCACCACCATCTCTGCATTATTGGCCATGAATCTTGCTCGAGCTGATCAAGTTGGTGAGTATCTACTCACGGGACACTGGGGCGAAAAAGCAATTGAGAACGCCAAAGCTTCTCTTGCAACCCATGTTGTAGCTTCCGATAAAGCCAATGCCTATCGCGCAATTCCAGAGCTTTCAAATTGGCAGCGTGCATCCAATTCAGCCTATTTTCATTACACGTCCAATGAAACTATTCATGGCGTTGAATTTCAAGATGTGCCAAATATTACCGATGTGCCTTTAGTTGCAGATTTTTCTTCCAATTTTTTAGCTCGTCCGGTGGATGTAAATAAATTCGGCATGATTTACGCTGGAGCCCAGAAAAATCTCGGGCCTTCTGGAATTAGCATCGCCATTATTCGTAAAGATTTGCTAGGCAAACATCAGCGTAATTTGCCACCTATTTTCGAATGGCAAAATCAAGTTGAAAATGATTCCATGTTCAATACGCCGCCCACATTCCCTTGGTACGTGGTGGGTTTAGTATTGCAATGGATGAAAGCAGAAGGCGGTACGGCAGCATTTGCTGTTAAGAATGCTGAAAAAGCAAAACTGCTTTACAACACCATCGATGGTTCTAATGGCTTCTATCGAAATGAAGTGGCCATTTCAGCGCGTTCGTGTATGAATGTACCTTTTATGTTGAAAGATGAAGCCCTTGATAAGGCATTTTTAAAAGAAAGTGAACATGCAGGTTTGATGGGTCTTAAAGGACATCGTGCTTTGGGTGGTATGCGTGCTTCCATATACAATGCCATGCCACTTGCTGGCGTGCAGGCCTTGGTCGATTTCATGAACGATTTTGCGGTGCGAAATGGCTAAAAAATCAACGCCAGAACCTACAAAGCAAGCTAAAACCAAGGGTGTTGCCAAAAAATCGATCCCCAAAGCCAACAATACCGAAAAATTAGTTGAAGTGCGCCAACAGATTGATAGTTTAGATCAGCAAATTCAAAGTCTCATCACCGAACGCGCCAACTGGGCGCATAAAGTACGCGCTGCTAAAGGTGATTTAAAAGCGGCCGTTGAATATTATCGTCCCGAGCGTGAGTCGCAAATTTTGCGTCGGGTACTGGATCGCAACGAAGGGCCATTAAGCAATGAAGTACTGTTGCGCTTATTCCGAGAAATTATGTCGGCCTGCTTGGCGCAGCAAGAGCCATTAAAAGTAGGTTATTTGGGCCCGGAAGGTACTTTTTCGCAACAAGCTTTACATAAGCATTTTGGTCATTCGGCGCAATCCTTACCATTGGCCAGTATTGAGGAAGTCTTCCAAGAAATTGAAAGTGGCCATGCCGATTTCGGCGTTGTGCCTGTAGAAAATTCGGGGCAGGGCACCATACAATCCACGCTGGATATGTTTTTAACCTCCAAGCTAAAGATTTGCGGTGAAGTTGAATTGCGTGTGCATCAACATTTGTTATCGCGAACGGGCCGCATGGAAGATATCGAGCGCGTTTATTCGCATCCGCAGTCCTTAGCGCAATGCAAAGCGTGGTTACGTCAGCATTTACCGCATGCCGATAAAATCCCGGTAGCCAGTAATGCCGAAGCGGCTCGTCGTGCTCGCGTGGCCGATGACTGTGCGGCCATTGCCGGTGAAACGGCGGGTTATGTTTACGGCTTGAAGGTTATCGCGGGCCCAATTGAAGACCGGCAAGATAACACTACACGGTTTTTAGTGATAGGCCGTGAATTTTTCACGCCGTCAGGGCATGATCGTACGTCTCTATTGGTTTACGTTCGTGATCAACCTGGTGCGCTTTACAACGTACTCAGCCCGTTTGCTAAGTACGGCGTGAGCATGAACCGCATTGAGTCGCGCCCGGCGCATAGTGGGCGTTGGCAATATGTATTTTTCATCGATGTCAGTGGTCATATCGAAGACGAAAACGTGAGCTCGGCCATGTCGGAACTGGGTGAATATGCAGCTGACGTGCATGTCTTAGGGTCGTATCCGGTTGCTTTGATTTAAATGACTAACATTGATTTTTCAGATTGTGCTAATCCGGCAATTCGTAGCTTGGTGGCCTACGATCCAGGCCACGATGTGCCTGGGTTGCGTATTGAATTTGCCGATCGTGGCGGTTTGTTGGAGCTAGGTTCCAATGAAAATTGCTATGGAGCAAGTCCTTCTATTATCCCCGCATTGCAATCTGCATTAACCGATCTGTTTCGCTATCCAGATCCCATTGGCAAGCATTTAAAGCAACGAATTGCTGTTAAATATGGTGTGTTGCCAGAGCAGATTATTCTTGGTAACGGCTCGCATGAATTACTGATGCAGTTCGCTCAAGTTTTTGCGTCAGCGAATGATGAAGTGTTGGTTAGTCAATATTGTTTTGCTGTGTATCCTATTGCCAGTAAAGCGGTTGGCGCACAGTTAGTGGTGGTTGCGGCCAATAATTTGCAAGACGCGATGCCTCTGGGCCATGATTTAGATGCCATGCTTGAAAAAATCACAGCAAAAACTAAATTAATTTGTTTTGCTAATCCAAATAACCCAACAGGCACTTGGTTTTCCACCGAGAAGCTGCGAAGTTTTCTTGAAAAAGTGCCCAGCCATGTTTTGGTACTGGTGGATGAGGCTTATATTGAATACGTGACCGATTCTAGTCTGCAATCAGCACTTACATTACTGGATTCATTTCCCAATTTAATTGTAACTCGGACCTTTTCTAAAGCTTATGGCTTGGCTGGCATACGTGCAGGTTTTGCTATTGCACATGCGCGAGTTATTGAGTTGATAGAACGAATACGTGAATCATTCAACCTGAATTCATTGGCGCTCATCAGTGCCAGCATAGCGCTTGACGATGAAAAACATTTAGCGCAGGTGCGTGAAAAAAACGCCATACAACGTGATTGGTTGCGTGATCAACTTGAAGGCTTAAATTTAAAAGTGTTGCCATCTCAAACTAATTTTTTACTGGTGCATTTCGGTAGCCAAACGGCACAACTGGAAAGTCTGTTGTTTGCCAAAGGGGTGATGGTTCGACCTATGCACGGTTATGGTTTAGGTGATTATCTGCGCATTACTATTTCCACGCCGGATGACAACATTCGCTTTATGCATGAGCTTAAACAAGGCTTAGCATGTCTATAAATTGGCAAGCCAATCGCTCACTAGGTTTGCAAGGTGAGTTCAGCGTACCCGGCGATAAATCCATTTCGCATCGCGCCATTATGCTGGCCGCCTTAGCTGAAGGGGTTTCGACTATCGAGGGCTTTTTGGAGGGCGAAGATACCCGCGCCACCGCCAGAATATTCGCTCAATTAGGCGTGCGAATTGAAACGCCGAACGCACAAACACGGATTGTGCATGGCGTTGGAATGCATGGCTTGCAAGCCAGTTCTGAGCCTTTGGATTGCGGCAATGCCGGTACCGGTATGCGCCTGCTAACAGGCTTGTTGTCAGGCCAAGCCTTTGATAGCCAGTTAATTGGTGATGCCTCATTATCAAAAAGACCAATGGCGCGCGTTATCAAATTGCTTGAAAAGATGGGCGCGCATATTTCTGCTCGCGATGATAATTACGCGCCTTTAAATATTAAGGGCGCTCAATCTTTACATGGCGTTGAAATTAATACTTTAGTGGCCAGTGCCCAAGTTAAATCTGCGCTCATCTTTGCAGCGTTATACGCGCAGGGTGAAACCGTCATCACCGAACCACGCGCTACAAGAGACTATACCGAATCGATGTTGCAGGCTTTAGGCTGGCCGCTTGAATATTCAGCTGGACGCGTTGTGGTTCGTTCTGGAGGCAAGCTGAAGGCGGGACGAATATGTATTCCAGGCGATATTTCCTCGGCTGCTTTTTTGATTGCAGCGGCATTGCTCATTCCTAACTCAGATATTATGTTGCGCAATATCGGTGTTAATCCGCGACGCACCGGTATTATTGAGGCGTTTAAGCTGATGGGCGGTCGAATTGAACTGCTCGATCAACGCCTGCAAAGTGGCGAAAGGGTTGCCGATATTCGCGTGCAAAGTTCGGCATTAGTGGGCATTGAGTTGCCTGAGCATTTAGTGCCCGACATGATTGACGAATGTCCCATATTTTTCGTAACGGCTGCCTTAGCAACGGGTAAGACGCATGCAACTGGACTTGCCGAACTTCGCGTTAAGGAATCAGATCGAATAGCCAGTATGGTGAAAGGCTTGCAAGCAATGGGTGCGGATATTATTGAAAGCAGCGATTCTGTCATCATTCAAGGCGGATCGCTACGCGCTGCTACGATTGAAAGTTTTGAAGATCACCGCATTGCAATGAGTTTTGCGGTGGCGGCGCAATGTGTTGATGGCGTGACAGCCATTCAAGACTGCGCTAATGTGGCAACATCGTTTCCAGGCTTTGTTGAATTAGCGCAATCCATCGGTATGAAACTTACTCTAAGCTAAACGAATGTCGCTTTAGGAAAATTTATGAACAATCAAATTATTCCTGTTATTACCATTGATGGTCCTGCTGGTGCAGGCAAGGGCACCATTAGCCGACTATTGGCGCAGGCTCTGAATTGGTCTTATTTAGACTCGGGGGCACTGTATCGTGCGGTTGGCATTGCCGCGTCATGGGAAGATATTGATGTGACCGAGACCGAAAATCTGGCTGATTGCGCATTAAGAACTAACATTAAGTTTGTTTCACAAGTTAATGATGAGCCTATAATTTATATAAATAATAAAGAAGCGACTGCTGAAATTAGATCAGAATTGGCCGGATCTATAGCATCGGCATTGGCAGCCCAACCTTTAGTTCGCGCTGCTCTCATTGAGTTGCAAAGGGGTTTTAGAATTGCGCCTGGCTTGGTTGCAGATGGCCGCGACATGGGTACGGTCATTTTTCCGGACGCACCTTTTAAATTCTTTTTAACGGCAAGCCCCATCATTCGAGCAGAAAGGCGTTATAAGCAGTTGATAGAAAAAGGAGTTACTGTTAAACTTGACCACCTATTACACGAGATAGTGGTCCGTGATGAGCGAGATGCGAACCGTGCTATAGCGCCTTTGAAGCCTGCCGATGATGCTGTCATCATCGATTCCACTTCAATGCCTATATCGCAGGTAGTCAATCAAATTCTTTCTGTATTGCCCTCTCAATATCGTTCGTAACGAACATCAATCTCAGGTAATAGTTCCGGTCCCAACATTTTGTTGGGCTTATTAGCGTGCATTTTGCACATAACAGGTGGGTTATTTGCGTAATAACCTGTTTATTAACTTGAGAAATAATCATGACTGAATCATTTGCTGAATTGTTTGAGCAAAGCCAAGCATCACTTAACAATCTGAAACCTGGCGCCATTGTTACCGGCACCGTTGAAGAAATCCGTTCCGACGTCGTTGTTGTTAACGTTGGTTTAAAATCCGAAGGTGTTATACCTATCGAACAGTTCCGTAACGAACAAGGCGAACTTGAAGTTGCTGTTGGCGATGTCGTCAAAGTGGCTTTAGAGTCCGTTGAAAACGGCTTCGGTGAAACTGTACTTTCCCGCGATAAAGCGAAAAAAGCTTTGGTATGGGACGAATTAGAAACCTTGATGGACGCTGGCGAAATTGTCACCGGTTACATCAGCGGTAAAGTAAAAGGCGGTTTCACGGTTGATATCCGCGAAGTGCGCGCATTCTTGCCAGGCTCCTTAGTGGATGTGCGCCCAGTGCGCGATCCGGGTTATTTGGAAGGCAAAACACTTGAATTTAAAATTATCAAACTTGATCGCAAGCGTAACAACGTTGTGGTTTCGCGCCGTGCTGTGGTTGAAAGCGAAAACACCGTTGAACGCGAGCAAATGCTTGAGCGCTTACAAGAAGGCACCATCATTACTGGTGTTGTTAAAAACTTGACCGATTACGGCGCATTCGTTGATTTGGGTGGCGTTGATGGTTTGTTGCACATTACCGATATGGCATGGAAACGTGTCCGTCATCCGTCTGAAGTGGTCAACGTGGGTGATGAATTGCAAGTCCGCGTCTTGAAGTATGATCGCGAACGTAACCGCGTATCGTTAGGCTTGAAGCAATTAGGCGAAGATCCATGGGAAAACATTGCTCGTCGTTACCCAGCTGATACCCGCGCATTTGGTAAAGTTTCTAATGTCACCGATTACGGTGCATTTGTTGAAATTGAACCAGGCGTAGAAGGTTTAGTACACGTATCAGAAATGGATTGGACCAACAAAAACGTTAACCCAAGCAAAGTGGTGCAATTGGGTGATGAAGTCGAAGTGATGGTCTTGGATGTTGATGCAGAACGTCGTCGTATTTCTTTAGGTATCAAGCAATGCGTTTCTAATCCTTGGGAAGCATTTGCGGTCATCTTTAAGAAAGGCGACAAAGTATCTGGTCAAATTAAATCGATCACCGATTTCGGTGTGTTCATTGGTTTGGATGGCGGCATTGATGGTTTAATTCACCTTTCCGATATTTCTTGGAACGCCACCGGTGAAGAAGCCGTGCGTAACTTGAAGAAAGGCGACAACTTGGATGCAGTAGTTCTTGCTGTTGATCCAGAGCGTGAACGTATTTCTTTGGGTGTCAAGCAACTTGAACAAGATCCTGCCGGTCAGTTCGCTGCCAGCATACAAAAAGGTGCCATTGTAAAAGGCATCGTTAAAGAAGTTGATGCTAAAGGTGCAGTCATCGAAATTGAAGGCGGCATTGAAGGTTATATTAAAGCCAACGATATTGCCAAAGAGCGTATTGAAGATGCTTCTCAGCATTTGAAAGTCGGCGATGAAATCGAAGCTAAATTTATTGGCAATGATCGTAAAGGTCGTGTCATGCAGTTATCGATTCGTGCCAAAGACGAAGCTGAGTTAACTGAAACAATGGCTGAAATTAGCAAGTCGGACGCTTCTAGCGGTACCACTAAGCTTGGCGCATTATTGCGTGAGCAAATGGGTAAAGGCGAGTAATTGTAGTATCATTCGGCCCAGGTCATGCTGGGCCGAATACCTAACAGGTGATAACGTATGACCAAATCTGAGCTCATTGAATTTTTATCTAAGCAACAACCTCATTTGAAAGCAGATGATGTTGATTTAGCCGTCAAAAACATTTTAGAAATGATGAGCACCTCCTTAGCAGATGGCAAGCGCATTGAAATTCGTGGTTTTGGTAGTTTCTCTTTGCATTACCGTCCAGCACGTTTGGGTCGTAACCCTAAAACCGGTGAGTCTGTTGAGCTCAGTGGTAAACACGTACCTCATTTCAAGCCAGGTAAAGAGTTGCGTGAGCGCGTCAATAACGTTATTGACATCCAACCAGATAGTTAATTCCTAGTCTTAATCGGTTAAGCTTGTCTTATCGAATTGGAGACTGACATGCGTGCTATAAAAGCCATCATTGCCTTGTTGTTTGTTGTTAGTGGCATATTTCTTGGCGCTCTTAATCAACAAGTCGTGGAAATAGACTGGTTTTTTGCGCATTATTCAGCCCCACTTGGGCTTTCACTCATACTTTGTTTGTTAATGGGCACTATTCTTGGTGGTGCGCTATCCAGTGTTAGTTGGTTTTTAAGAAGTAAAAAAGACCCTTTAGCTAAAAATAATTCGAACAAAGCAACTCAAACACAAAGAGATTCCAAAGCATGATGACACATGCTGCTTGGTTGCTGCTGATTCCAGCCGCTTTAGCGACGGGCGTTCTTTTAGGCCGGCGTGGTGGTGAAATAAAAGGTGGCGCAAAAATTTCGCGTTTATCTAATACCTATTTTCGTGGCTTAAATTATTTACTCAATGAACAGCAAGATAAAGCGCTGGAAATATTCTTACAAATTGCTGAAGTTGATAAAGATACCGTAGAAACGCAATTTGCATTAGGGCACTTATTTCGTAGGCGTGGTGAGATTGATCGTGCCATTCGCTTGCATCAGAATTTAGTGGCAAGAACGGGCCTAAGCGAAGAACAAAAAACGCGTGCGGCCTTAGAACTTGGTGACGATTATATGCGTGCCGGTTTATTAGACCGTGCAGAAACATTATTTAATGACCTTGTTCAAATGGGTGTGCATGCACCAAAAGCACTGCAGCAATTGATTTCCATTTATCAATTTGAGCGCGATTGGGATCAAGCCATTACGCATGCTCTAAAATACGAACAAATTTCTGGCGAAGCGATGGGCGAAAGTATCGCGCATTATTATTGCGAGCTGGCTGAAAAATATATCCACGAATCAAACCTGCACAAAGCCCGCGAACAAATTGCATTAGCGTATTCTGCTGATAGTCAATGTGTGCGGGCTGGTATGCTCGAAGGTAAATTAGATTTATTAGAAAAAAATGATGTTGGAGCGATTAGGGCTTTTGAGCGTGTTGCACGCCATGATCCTGAATACTTGCCAGAGATTCTGCCGCAGCTGATGGAGTGTTATGAACGGCGCGATGAGCTCGTTCGCGCGCGTGGTTTTTTACAAGAAGTGATTGAGCAATATTCTGGAGTAACGCCACTTTTAGCGCTTGCTGAGCTCATTGAGCGCGCAGAAGGTCCCGCTGTATCGCAAGCTTTTTTAGCCAAACAACTGATTCAAAGTCCTTCAGTTCGTGGCGAAGCGGTATTGCTGGAAAAAGTAATTGGTTTTCCAGCTCATGATCCAAATGAAACATTAAAAACCTTAAAACAAATTACCGATCAACTATTAGTGCGTTCTGCCAATTACCGTTGCGTCAATTGTGGTTTCGGTGCGCGTTCGCATCATTGGCAATGTCCAAGTTGTAAAAACTGGGGTAGCGTTAAACCCTTACTCAATTTATTAGGATCATAAACAAGGAAGATTATGGGATTCAAGGTAACCAAAGCGGTATTTCCCGTGGCGGGATTAGGTACACGGTTTTTGCCAGCAACCAAAACCATTCCCAAAGAAATGTTGCCGGTGGTTGATAAACCACTCATTCAATACGCGGTTGATGAGGCGATAGAAGCGGGCATTGACACGCTTATTTTTGTTACTAACCGTTATAAACATTCGGTTGCCGATTATTTCGACAAAGCCTACGAGCTTGAACAAAAATTAGAGAAAGCCGGCAAAACTGAATTGCTAGCCATGATTCGTGATGTGTTACCTAAACATGTGCGCTGTGTATTCGTCACCCAAGCCGAAGCCTTAGGTTTAGGGCATGCGGTGCTTTGTGCTAAGCCCGTAGTGGGCAATGAGCCATTCGCGGTGTTGTTGCCAGATGATTTAATCTGGAACACCGGTCGCGGGGCATTGGGCCAGATGATTGATTTGGCCGAACAGGAAAAAGCCAGCGTCATTTCGGTTCAAGAAGTGCCACCTGAGCAAACATCGAGCTATGGCATTGTGGCCGCACCCAATTTCACCGGCCGTTTTGGGGTGATTGAACAAATCGTTGAGAAACCCAAACCTGAAGTGGCGCCGAGCAATTTGGCTGTGGTTGGGCGTTATGTTTTAAGTGGCGATATTTTTCCTATTCTGGAAAAAACCCGCACCGGCGCCGGCGGCGAAATACAACTCACCGATGCGATTGCGCAGCTGTTGAAGCAAGATAAAGTGCTGGCCTATCAATTTGAAGGCCGCCGTTTCGATTGCGGCACACGTATTGGCTTGATTGAAGCGACCATCCAGTTTGCTTTAGATCATGAAGATTTGGCCGATGAAGCCCGAGCGTTTATGCAAGAGGCCTTGGCAAGAAAATAATTTATTGGGGGCGGAGGGTGTTATTCAAACGCTAATGAGCTCCGTCAACTATACTTTGCAGCCGCTTGCCACATCAATATAATTACACTCAAGTTACGGTTGGATGTGGTGCTTGCTCTAGAGATATTTGCAAAAAAAGCTTGACGATCCAATACAAAAGTACCATTATTTATTATCTATTGGTACTTTGGAACTATGCAATGGCAAAAAACACTAGCATTAGCCTTGGCGAACATTTTGATGGCTTTATTTCCCACCAGCTAGAAAGCGGGCGATACGGCTCTGCAAGTGAAGTAGTGCGTGCCGGCCTGAGACTGCTCGAAGACAATGAAAATAAACTGAACACGCTACGTCGCATGTTGATGGAGGGTGAGCAAAGCGGGCTTACCGACTACAATTACGAAAGTTTTATTGCCGAGCTAGATCAACGCTAGAAATGAAACTATTTGCTTTAACCCTCAAGGCCAAAGCAGATTTGCATTCCATTGCTATTTTTACAACGCAACGTTGGGGAGTAAAGCAGCGAAACTTGTATATCAAACAGCTTGATGAGGCCTTTCATATGCTTGCCAAATCGCCTGAGCTAGGAAAGAACTGCGACGACATCATGCTAGGCTATAGAAAATTCCCTCAGGGAAGTCATATCGTTTTTTATAAAAACGGAAGTAGCAGCAAGATTGAAATTATTCGTGTTCTCCATAAAAATATGGACGTTGACACGCAAATTTACGGCGAATAACGATTGAGTTTAGCGGCCGCCGCCGCGAATAACATACGTTTACTCATATTTCGGGGCGGCTAGAAGATTATTCAAACGCTAATGACCTCTTACCCAATATTCAGTCGTCTCCTATATTTAGTTATGCGCGCTGCTCGGTTTTGCACTTGACATAAGTAACGAGGGTTGTACAATAAATTGTACATAAACGGAGCCCTCAGATGGACGCGATAACATATTCTACCGCCAGAGCCAAACTGGCCGATACGATGAATCGGGTTTGCGATGACCATGAAGCCAT
>JAGNUI010000113.1 GCA_017987065.1 Arenimonas sp. | reverse complement strand
ATTGCAAAAAATATCAGCAGCCAAATATAGGGCACACCAATGAGTAACCATTGCGAGCCTGGCAGCCTTTTTTTGGCACTATTAAGCCACTTACTCATGAGGTTAACACCACACCTGAATTTTCAGACCAACTGAGCCACACCGAATCGTTCCAGGTAAAGTTTTCTGAAGCCCAACGTTTCATATTGACAAAATTACACAATACTTTCGCACCGTTTGGCATGCGCACATGGTAAACAGAATGCGAGCCAAAATAAGCAATTTCTTCGATCACACCCTGCGCTTTATTATATTTTTGCTCAGGCTCATCTTTGCTGATGTTAATTTTTTCGGGACGAATGGCAAATGCAACATTCATACCATCGTAGCCAGTGATGCCATGTCCAATATAAATCGGCGAATCTAATTCAGCCGCTCGTATCGTGACATAATCTTTTTCATCTTCTTCAACTTTGCCTTCGAACAGATTAACCGAACCGATAAATTCCGCAGTATAACGACAGTTAGGTTGTTCGTAAATTTCATCGGGTGTACCAATCTGACGAATTTTGCCAGAGTCCATCACCGCTATGCGGTGTGCCATGGTCATCGCTTCTTCTTGATCGTGTGTCACCATCACACAAGTCACCCCTAATCGTTCAACAATATTGACCAACTCGATTTGCATTTGTGAGCGAAGTTTTTTATCCAATGCGCCCATCGGTTCATCTAATAATAATAATTTAGGGCTCTTGGCCAAAGATCGTGCTAAAGCAACTCGTTGTTGCTGACCACCGGAAAGTTGGTGTGGTTTTCGCTTTGCAAGCTTTGACATTTGCACTAAACCAAGCATTTCATCGACACGTGTGGCAATTTCTTGTTTGCCCATGCCGTCTTGAATAAGACCAAATGCAACATTTTGCGCTACGGTCATGTGTGGGAATAAGGCATACGATTGAAACATCATATTAATTGGACGCTCAAAAGGCGCCAAAGCAACAATGTCTTGTCCATCAAGAATAATCGAACCTTTAGTCGGTCGTTCAAATCCAGCTAACATTCTTAATAAAGTTGATTTTCCACAACCAGAGGCTCCGAGTAAGGCAAATATTTCTCCTTTTCGAATGCTTAAGTTGACATCATCTACAGCAACAAAGCCCTCAAATTCTTTTCGAATATCTTTAATTTGAACGTAGTTTTCCGTTCTAACTTTATCGGGCTTCGAATGGGATTGTTTTACAGGTTGAGTGGTTGAATTCATTGCTTTATTAATCCAAAAAAAAGGGCAAGCCTAATGGCCTGCCCTCGTGGTTTTATTGGCCGGTTTTTAAGCCAGTCCAAATACGGTTAAACAAACGATCTACATCTGGCGGCAAGACTGCCAAGCTAAACAAGCCTTTTTTGGTCTCATCGGACGGATAGACGCCAGGGTTCGCTTTCAACTCAGCATCAATTTGCCCCAATGCGGCTTTATTGGCACTGGCATAGGCCACATAGTTGGATATTCCAGCCGCAATTTCAGGACGCATAATAAAGTTGATAAACTTATGTGCATTTTCAGGGTGTTTGGCATCTTTTGGAATAGCCATCATATCAAACCACATCGGCGCACCTTCTTTTGGAATCACATAAGCAATTTCTACGCCTTTGTTAGCTTCTTGTGCACGAGCAGCTGCTTGGAAAATATCGCCAGACCAACCCACCGCAACGCAGGCATCACCGTTAGCTAAAGCATTGATATATTCCGAGGAATGAAACTGAGTGATAAACGGACGCAGTTCTTTCAATCGGGCTTCCGCTTTAGCAATAACCACAGGATCAAAACTATTTGGCTCTTCGCCTAAAAAATTCAATACGGGTGGAATAATTTCAGAAGGTGAGTCAAGGAAATAAACACCGCATTGTTTTAATTTAGCTAAATTCTCAGGATTAAATACAAAATCCCAACTATCCACTTTGAAATCCGGACCGAAAATTTCTTTAATTTTTTTGACGTTATAACCAATACCTGTGGTGCCCCAAAGATAATTCACTGAATGGGTGTTTCCAACATCAAGTTTGGCAATATTGGCTTGAATATCAGGATCTAAATTACTTAAGTTTGGTAATTTTGATTTATCAAGCGGCATAAATACACCGGCCTGAACTTGCCTTGCTAAAAAGGTTAAAGAAGGCACCACCACGTCGTAACCGGTATTGCCAGTGACTAACTTCGTTTCAAGCACTTCATTGCTGTCAAAAACGTCATAGGTGACTTTAATGCCGGTTTCTTCGGTGAATTTAGCTAGAGTATCTTCAGCAATATAATCCGACCAGTTGTAGACGTTGAGTACTTTTTCTTCTTCTGCCGCAATTGCTGGCGCTGCAGTATCAGCTTCTTTTTTACCGCAGGATGCAAGCACTAATGCGGTTACTGCAAAGCCGAGTAGTTTTAATTTCAACTTCATAATTTGAGTTCTCTTTTAAAAGTTTAAGAAACACATGCCTGCAATGAAGCAAGCCCCCAACGACTGCCTAGGCTAGAGCCTGTGCAGTTTCATTCAAAGACTTCCATGCCTTTTCAAACAATTCATCAATTTCAGAACGGTTAATAATTAACGGCGGTGAAATTAACATCGAATCATAGGTTGCTCGAAGAATTAATCCATTCTTCAATGCAATATTACGACATAAACTTCCCACATTGCCACGTTCAGCAAAAAACTTACGCTCGGCCTTATTTGGCACTAATTCCAAGGCCCCGAGCATGCCTGCACCGCGCGTTTCGCCCACTAATGGATGCTCACCGAGCATTTTGATACGCTCCGCCAAATAGGGGCCCGTTTCGTTTTTACAGGTTTCAACGATTTTTTCTTCTTGCAATATGCGTATATTTTCCAAGGCCACCACGGCGCAAACCGGATGCCCAGAGTAGGTATAACCATGCGCCAACTCGCCACCCTTATCGCGTAAAACATGAGCAATTCGGTCGTTAAACAACACAGCGCCCATTGGAATATAGCCAGAGGTCAATCCTTTGGCGGTAGTCATGATGTCGGGTGTGAAGCCAAAATATTGCGCACCAAACCACTCGCCGGTGCGGCCATAGCCACAAATCACTTCGTCTGCGCACAGTAAAATATCGTACTTACGGCAAATTCTTTCTATTTCCGGCCAATAGGTTCTCGGTGGCACATACACGCCAATAGCGCCCATGACCGGCTCGCCAATGAAAGCCGCTACACGTTCCGGGCCTAGTTCAAGAATTTTTTCCTCTAAACGCCTAGCCGCCACTAAACCGTATTCGTCTTCTGAATAATCGCCGCCATCAGCAAAAAAGAATGGCGGTTCAATGTGATGAATATCTGGAATAGGCAAGCCACCCTGCGCGTGCATGCCTTTCATACCGCCTAAGCTGGCACCGGCAACGGTGGAGCCGTGATAGCCATTGTAGCGTCCAATCACAATGTTTTTGTTTGGTTGGTCTTGCACCGCCCAAAAATGTCGAACCATACGCAACACGGTGTCGTTCCCTTCAGAACCCGAGTTGGAAAAAAACACATGGTTTAAATCAGCTGGCGATAATTCCGCTAGTTTGGCGGCCAAATGAATAGCCGGTTCGGTGGTGCATTGGAAAAATGTATTGTAGTAAGCCAATTGCTCCATCTGCTTGGCAGCGACTTCACCCATCGATTTACGACCATAGCCAATATTGACACACCACAATCCAGCAAACGCATCGAGCATTTTATTGCCTTCGGCATCCCACACATAACAGCCCTCGCCTTTGGTTAAAATACGCGTGCCTTTTTTGGCCAACTCGGCGTTATCATTGAACGGATGAATATGATGCGCAGCATCGAGTTGTTGCAGGTGCTGATAGGAATTGGTCATGATCAAAATCTCTTTAAACGTTTAATAATAAGAATTCGCGTTCCCACGAACTAATCACACGGAAAAATGTTTCGTATTCCTTGCGCTTGATGCACACATAGGCTTTGCAAAAGCGCTCGCCCAAAATTTCGCCAAGTGCCGTTGAACGGGCCAAAAACTCCAAAGAATCTTCCATCGATTTAGGCAATTCAAAACCACTGGAATGCGTTGAACCAGAAGAAGGTTCCGTTGGTTGCAGTTTTTGTTCGATGCCCAACAAACCGCAAGCTAAGGTGGCTGCAATGGCTAAATACGGGTTGGCATCTGAACCGGCAAAACGGCTTTCAACGCGCATATTTTCTGGGCTGTCGAACGGAACTCGCAAGCCACAGGTGCGGTTGTCGTAACCCCACTGCACATTCTTTGGCGAGACTTCACCATAAATCAAGCGCCGATAAGAATTAACGTTCGGCGCAAAGAACGCCATGGCTTCTGGAATATAACGTTGCAAGCCACCCAAATAATTCATGAACAATTCGCTATGCCGTTCACCACCCTTACCAATAAAAACATTCTTGCCAGTTTTCGCATCGACAATGCTCTGATGAATGTGCATCGAACTGCCCGGCTCGTTTTCCATCGGTTTAGCCAAGAATGTGGCGTAAATATCATGGCGCATAGCTGCTTCGCGAACCGTGCGTTTAAATAAAAATACTTGATCGGCGCGCGACAACGGATCGGCGTGTAAAAAATTAATTTCTAATTGCGCCGCACCCGATTCGTGAATCAAGGTATCAACATCCAATTCCATTGTTTCACAATAGTCGTACATCAAATCGAGAATGGGGTCGAATTCATTGACTGCATCAATGGAATACGATTGACGTGCGGTTTCCGGGCGACCATTGCGCCCAGCGGGCGGTTGCAACGGAAAATCCGGGTCAATATTTTTTTGCACCAGAAAAAATTCTAATTCAGGCGCGATAATGGGTTTTAAACCTAACGCATCGTAGCGTTCAATCACGCGCCGCAAAATGTTGCGTGGCGCTAATTCATGCGGCTCGCCATCACGGGTAAAGCAATCATGAATAATTTGCACGGTTGGATCGCTAGCCC
>JAGNUI010000112.1 GCA_017987065.1 Arenimonas sp. | reverse complement strand
CGCTTAGGTGGCGATGAATTTGCTGTGATTCTTAACAGCATACGCAACATTAATGAAGCACGCTTGGTAGCCGAACGTATGTTGTTAGTATTTACAGAGCCGGTCTATATTCAAGGTAAAGAATTGTTTATATCGCCCAGTATTGGCATTGCCATTTCGCATGATCGACATAAAGAACCGGATGAAATATTACGCGATTCAGACATCGCACTTTATCGATCGAAAGAACAGGGTCGAAACCGATATACGTTCTTTGATGATGCACTGCATCAGTCATCAATTAATACGCTAATTATTGAAGGCGAGCTACGTCGCGCACTGGTTCGAAACGAAATTCTTCCGCATTACCAAGCCATTTTTAATCTTAAATCAAAAAAAGTTCTTGGCTTTGAAGCGCTCATGCGCTGGAACCATCCGGAACGTGGTTTATTAATGCCTATGGATTTTTCTGATATTGCTAAAGAAACCGGTTTAATTGAGCAAATTGACTGGCAAATCTATGAACAAGTTTGCCGAGATTTACCGATATTGCTTGGCATCGCTGACTACATCAGTATCAATGTCTCACCACGCCATCTTGGCCATGAAAATTTTGCGAATCGTCTTTTATCATTAATGGCAGAATATGGCGTTGCGCCTTCAAACCTGCATATGGAAGTAACCGAAGATGCTTTGATTGAGCACCCAGAACTTGGCTTAAAATTACTTACGCAACTGAAACTTGCAGGCATCAAAATTAGCTTGGATGATTTTGGCACCGGTTATTCTTCTTTTTCCTATTTGCATAAATACCCACTAGACTGCTTAAAAATTGACCACAGCTTTATCAAAACACTTACTAATAATCCCGATGATAAAACCATCCATTTGGTCAGCGCCATTCATGCACTCGGCATGTCACTCGGCTTAGAGATGATTGTTGAAGGCATTGAAACAGATGATCAGTGCCATTGCTTGCAAAATATTGGCTTTAGTAACGGTCAAGGCTATTTATTTGCTGCACCTAATGCAATTGAAGAGATATGCAACACCTTTAAACTGACTTCGGCCTAACTAAATCTTGCACGCGCAACCAAACATTATGTCTTGAACTCAAATACCCATTGTACTTTTATGCAGTTGCATTTCCACATTCGAACCATGGAGGCATTTTTTGGCTACAACACAGCAATCTGATGTGCTTGTTATTGGCGGTGGCTTGGCGGGGCTGGTAACGGCATATGAGTGCTTGTTGGCAGGGAAACGTGTCACCTTGGTAGACCGCGATACCCGTGAGCGTTTGGGCGGCTTAGGGCTGTGGGCCTTTGGCGGTATGGCGCTAGTGGATACGCCATTGCAACGACGCATGAAGATCATGGACAGTCCTGAAATTGCCCTGCGCGATTGGATTCGCTTTGGCGAAATCAGTGATGCCGATTTACTACCGCGCCAATGGGCCAACTACTATGTACAACACTGCCGTTCCGAGGTTTACGATTGGCTGCTTGGCCTTGGGCTGAAATTCCTTCCAGCTGTTAATTGGGTAGAGCGTGGCATGCAGGGCAATGGCAATTCACTGCCTCGCTATCATATTTTATGGGGCAGCTCTCGGCAACTGATTCGGTGCATGATTGCGTGTGTGTTAAAAGCGGGAGAAAGTGGCCGACTGACACTGCTCAGCAGCCATCGTGTTACCTCTATTGAATATTCTGCAGGAATAATCAATGGTGCTATAGCCATCAATGAATCCAATCAGCAAGAAATACGTCTACTAGCACCTGTGGTGGTGATGGCCATGGGCGGTATTAACGGCAGCCACGAACAAGCGCGACATAATTGGCCGCAAGATCGCCCGATGCCTACCCACATGTTGAATGGAGCGCATCCTTTTGCCGATGGCAAATTGCATCAGCTGGTAGCGGCATTGGGCGGACAAATTACCCACGCCGGTGATATGTGGAACTACGCCGCAGGCTTTCCCCACCCGTTTCCTCATTTTGAAGGGCATGGGCTTTCTGCGATCCCATGTAAATCGGCATTATGGCTCAACCACCGTGGTGAGCGCATCGGACCAGAACCTTTAATCACCGGCTTTGATACTTATGAGCTCTGTCAACGCGTAGCCGCGCAAGAAAAACCTTACACCTGGCACTTGCTGAACTGGCGAATTGCGGCAAAAGAGTTGGCCATTTCAGGCGCTGAACACAATCAACGTATTCGCGATAGACAGTTGCCGATGTTCCTCAAAGAAACACTACTGGGCAATCACCGATTGGTGAAACAGCTGGCCGCGGAAAGCAAGCATTTTTTAGTTGATGACACATTGGCGGGGCTTGCAGTTAAGATGAATTCGCTGACTGACAGCCATGACATTACGCCTGAGATATTACAAGCAACGGTTGATGCCTTTGATGCCAACTTCGCCCATGGCAACAAACTGCACAATGACGACCAGATCCGCCGTATACATCAAGCAAGGCAATGGGGGCCAGACAAACTACGAACATGCAAACCGGCACCTCTTCAAAAATCCGGTGCTGGACCCTATATTGCTATACAAATGCAACTGATTACCCGCAAGAGTTTGGGCGGCCTGCAGACCGATTTGCAAAGCCGCGTGCTTGATGCGCAAGGCAAGCCGATATCCGGTCTTTATTGTGTCGGTGAAGCAGCCGGTTTTGGTGGCGGTGGCGCGAGTGGCAAACGCTCGCTTGAGGGCACCTTCTTACCGGGCTGCATACTCACCGGGCGAGCAGCAGCGCGCTCTATCGTAACGGGCAGATAAACAATGTCACTGCACAATGTACACAACACTCTACCCCTAAACTGAAAGGAATTTAGCCATGCCGAACGGTGCACAAGCTCTGATGAAAACATTAGTCGATGCCGGCGTAACCACCTGTTTCACCAACCCAGGCACATCAGAAATGCACTTTGTAGCGGCACTCGATTCCGAACCTGAAATGCGTGCTGTGTTGTGTTTATTTGAAGGGGTTGCTACCGGTGCGGCCGATGGTTATTCCCGAATGGCCGATAAGCCAGCTGCCACGTTATTGCATTTAGGATGTGGGCTTGGAAATGGTCTCGCCAACTTACACAATGCACGAAAAGGCAAAGTATCGGTGGTCAACATCGTGGGAGACCATGCCACTTACCATACACAATACGATGCGCAATTACAGTCCGACATTGAAACGGTAGCACGCAATGTTTCACCAGGATTTGTGCGCACCTCCAAGAACACCGCCGATTTAGGGCGCGATACGGCTGATGCCGTTGCAGCCGCCATTGGTCTGCCCGGCCAAGTGGCGACACTCATTCTGCCTGCCGATGTGTCCTGGGGTGAAGGTGGCGTCGCTTCACCACCGATAGCCACAACCAATCCCGAGTGCGCCGATCATGACACGCTTGAGGCCATTGCTAAGGTGATACGTTCTGGTGGCAAAGTGGCATTACTGTTGGGCGGGCAATCGTTGCGAGAGCCTAGCTTACTGGCAGCCAGCCGTATTGCCGAGCATTGTGGCGTTAAACTTTTTGCCGAAGTATTTCCAACGCGAATGGCACGTGGCGAGGGACTTCCACAAATTGAACGCATCGCTTACTTATCTGAATTGGCCGGCGTGCAGCTCGCTGACATTGAACACTTGATACTTGTAGATGCCAAGGCGCCGGTATCGTTTTTTGCTTATCCTGGCAAGAAAAGCTATTTGGTACCCGATACCTGCGCGGTGCACACCCTTGTGTCGCCTGCCCAGAACGCACGCAGCACGCTCGAAAATCTCGCACATATTTTAGGCGCTGATACCTGCCAAGCCAATTTGCAAGCAGCTGGCCGCCCAAGTCGTCCACGTGGCAAACTCAGTGCTGAAAAGGTTTGCAAGGCTGTCGGGCATCTGTTGCCGAAAGACGCCATCCTGATCGACGAATCGATTACATCAGGCTTAATGCTAGGTGTGATGACCGCCGGAGCACCCCGCCACGACCTGATTACAGTCACAGGTGGTGCTATTGGACAAGGCCTGCCCAATGCGGTTGGCGCAGCTATTGCCTGCCCGAATCGCCCTGTTCTCGCCCTCATTGGCGATGGCTCAGCCATGTACACAATTCAGGCATTGTGGACAATGGCACGTGAAAAACTCAACATAACCTCGATTATCTTCAATAATGCTTCGTACTCCGTACTCAACATGGAATTGCAACGCGTTGGTGCTGAACAAGCGGGTCCAAAAGCCAAAGCGCAGTTGGATCTTACTGGGCCAGTACTCAATTTTTCCCAACTGGCTCAAGGCATGGGCGTGCATTCCGTGCGCACCGACAATACCGAAGAGTTCGTCAAAGCATTGGAGTTCGCCATTGCCAATCCAGGCCCGCACCTCATTGAAGTGATGGTGCCACAATCAATCAGTGGTCTCAAACGCAAGGTATTGCCATGGTTGCTTCGCTCCCTTCCAAGCCTGCCAAAACCGGTGGCGCGTGCCTTGAAGCGAAAAATTGCTCCATGAATCACCTCAATCACCCCCTGTACACCCCATTATGCGATGGCCTGAGTGAACTTGCCTTGGATAAGGCCTTCAGTCATCCATTGTTGGATTATCTCGATTTATTGGTTCGTTGGAATAAAGCCTACAACCTCACCGCTATTCGTGATCCAAAAGAAATGCTCGCCAAGCATTTGCTCGATAGTCTAGCCATGCATGGTTATTTTACCCAAGCAAATCTTGCCGATTTGGGTACGGGCGCTGGCTTACCAGGCATTCCTTTAGCCATTATTCGGCCAGAGGCACAAATAAGCTTGGTTGAAAGCAATGGCAAGAAAACCCGATTCCTGCGTGAAGTGGTTCGTCAATTGGCGTTAAGTAATGTTGTTGTTATCGAATCGCGCGCCGAGTCGGTTGATCAAGCTGGGCATTATCAGGCTATAACCGCACGTGCGATGGACCGATTGGCTGGCATTTTAGCCGTTGGTGGGCATTTAT
>JAGNUI010000016.1 GCA_017987065.1 Arenimonas sp. | reverse complement strand
CTCTAACTGAAACACCTAATTTTGTGGCATAGTAAACACCTCCACCCGTTTTTGGTCGTATTCAATGCATTTAGGTCAATTGTTTAAGTGGCTGTTGTTGCTCTGTTTTGCGTGTCATTCTGGCGCAACACTGGCTGATAAAAATGACTCCGAGGCTTTTTTCAAAAATTTAAGCCAGTTATGTGGCAAACAATTTGTTGGCGCCGCCATATTCCCAGCAGTGCTTGACGACCCGTTCTTCGGAAAAATTTTAACGGCCAAAATTAGCAGCTGCACGGCTACTGAAATCCGTATCCCCTTTCACGTGGGCGATGATCATTCGCGCACTTGGGTGATTACCCGCACCAATCAGGGCTTACAACTCAAGCACGATCATCGACATGCCGATGGCACTCCAGACGCACAGACCAATTATGGTGGTATGGCAAACCAGAAAGGTAATTCGCATAAACAATTTTTCGAAGCCGATACAGAAACCGCCAAGTTAATTCCTGCCGCTGCCACGAATGTTTGGAAACTTCAACTCAGCGAGGATGCGCAAAGTTTAACCTACTACCTAGAGCGCAATGGTAAGCGCCGGTTCTGGGCAGTATTGGCGGCAAACCCATGAGTACCATATCTATAAGAATGGCCAGTGATTCGGATTTGACGAATTTGGCGAAGTTATTTGATGCTTATCGCCAATTTTATAATCAACCTGCCGACATTGAACGTGCGCGCGACTTTATTGGCGAACGATTAATGCGTAACGACTCCTGGCTGCTAGTGGCACAAAGCCACGATGAATTATTAGGCTTTTGCCAAATGTATCCGAGTTTTAGCTCCACCACTACTAGCCGGATTGCCATATTAAACGATTTATTTGTAGCGCAAAATACGCGTAGCAAGGGCATTGGTAAGTTATTAATGCGAGCAGCAGAAGATCTAGCCAAAAATCTTGGTTTAAGTGCCATGGAGCTTGCCACTGCCATCGATAATCAAACCGCTCAAGCCTTATACGAACAATTGGATTGGCAACGCGATAAAAACTTCTATTACTACAGTAAATCAATACATAAATAACGCATAAATATAGACTGATGAAAAAAATAATATCGGCATTATTACTACTGGTTTGCATTGTATTACTGAGTCAACTGAACAAATCTGGCGACTCTAACGACATCAGTACAAGTGTTAGTCTGCCCAAAGCTCAGACCAAACAAATCGAGCACGCGAGCAAGAACGCATCGAATATTGAAAATGCATTCCAACAGCAACGCAGCGATATTGATGTTGAAGGATCTGGTCGTGTGATTAAAGTATTAGCTGACGATCAATCCGGCAGCCGACACCAGAAATTCTTGCTAGAAATAGCATCGCAACACAGCATTTTAATTGCACATAATATTGATTTAGCACCGCGCATTGAAAATATTCAGGTTGGCGATACCGTGTATTTTAAAGGTGAGTACCAATGGAACCCAAAAGGTGGCGTTGTACACTGGACCCACCACGACCCGCAAGGCAAGCATATCGGTGGCTGGCTTGAGCACAATGGTAACCGCTATCAATAATTCAATATCCTACGGTAATGCTTTAAACTAGGCACATGAATAATTTTCTCATTAAATGCCTTGGAATTGCCTTGTTTTCCATTGTCGCTTCGGCATCGGCAAACACACGCATGACGCAAGAACTCGATTTGGGTAACAAACCAAAAATATCAGTCGAAGTAAACAGCGGGACCGAAAGCCAAGAGGTCAGTTTAAACAATAATCCTAAAGTTGAAATGATTACTTCAAGCGGCGTCATTTTGCTTGAACTTTTCCCCGACCAAGCCCCAATTACCGTTCGTAATTTTTTAAAATATGTTGAATCGGGTTATTACAACAACACTATTTTTCATCGGGTGATTCCAAATTTACTGATTCAAGGCGGCGCGTATACACCCAACCTGCAGCTCAAAAAAGATAATGGCTTTATTGCCAGTGAAGCCAATAATGGCTTAAGTAATAAACGCGGCACTATTGCAGCAGCTCGCAGAGCGAACGACAGCGAATCGGCAACATCACAATTTTTCTTCAATGTTGTGGATAACCCACAATTTGATTACACCACGTCAAACAACACGCTTGGCAAAGGGTTTACGGTGTTTGGTAAAATTATTAAAGGCCAGGAAATTGTTGATGCCATGCGCTTAACTGCCACTGAAAGCAAAGGCAAGCTTGGTAATTCTGTGCCAAAAAAACCCATCATTATTCAACAAGCACGTAAACTGGATTAATTCATGACACAAATATTTATATCTGATTTACATTTGGATGCAACACGCCCAGAAACCACTGAACAGTTTTATCAACTGCTGCAAAAAGATTGTCAGCAAATTGAAGCGCTGTATATTTTGGGTGATTTATATGAAGCCTGGATTGGTGATGACGACGATTGCGATTTAGCTTTGAACACCCAAAAAGCATTGGCGGCATGTTCCGCCAGCGGTACTAAAATATTTATCCAGCGCGGCAATCGCGATTTTTTATTAGGTACGCAGTTCGCACAAAATATTGGCGCGCAACTACTGCCTGATTACGCGGTGATTCAATGTGCTGGCGAACCTACCCTGCTGATGCACGGCGATTTGCTTTGCACAGAAGATGTCGCCTATCAGCAGTTCCGTGCGCAGGTGCATAACCCGGCTTGGCAGCAACAAATGTTATCGCAATCCTTAGCAGCACGCCGCGCTTTTGCAGAGCATGCTCGGCAAAGCAGTCAGGCGCATATGCAGCAACTTAAACAAAACCAGCAGTTCGAAACCATTGCCGATGTAACGCCTCAGGCAGTTATCGACACCATGAATCAATATGGCATCAAACGCTTGATTCATGGCCATACCCATCGGCCCGGCAGACATCACTTGGAATTAAACGGCCAATCGGCAGAGCGCATAGTATTGGGCGATTGGTATCAGCAAGCCTCGAGTTTAGTGGTGAGCAACAACACGCTTACTTTGAACTTTGCCCCAGCAAACTGATTTGCTGCATTTCAAATTCGGTAAATCCGGCCTGCTCGCGTGCCGGCAGATTATAGGGGCCACGTATGGAACCTTTGGCCATGCCTGTTAGTAGCTTGATAAATTCTATTTCTGGATTTTTATTTTCTTGTCCGCAGCAATAATTGAACCATTGCGTGCCGATGGCGACATGCCTGATTTCCTCATTGAGTATCACGTCCAACACCGCAACGGATCGATCGTCTTTGAGTTGCCTTAATTTTTCAATCATGCCTGGGGTCACATCCAAACCACGTGCTTCGAGCAACCTCGGCACTAATGCCATTCGTGCCAAGCAAGAATGCTCGGTTTTTTCGGCCATTTCCCATAACCCGTTGTGCGCTGTAAAGTCACCATATTGATAACCAAGTTCAGACAGACGTGTTTGCAGTAATTGAAAATGCCGCGCTTCATCAATGGCCACGCTGGCCCAATCCAAATAATACTGCTTGGGCATATTATTGAACCGTTGCATGGCATCGCAGGCCAAATTAATGGCATTAAATTCGATGTGCGCAATGGCGTGCAGTAGAGCCGCACGGCCTTCTTGTGTGCTCAATCCGCGACGCGTTACCTCGCGTGGCAAAACTAATTCTGGTAAGGATGGGCGGCCAGGCGATTCAAAAATTGGAAATACAACCGCAGTATCCAGCGCTTGTTCAGTACTTTTCAATAAGCTAGAAAGTATGGTTACTTGAGCGAGTTTACTGGCAACGGTGTTGCA
This sequence comes from Arenimonas sp., assembly GCA_017987065.1. Classification (GTDB taxonomy): domain Bacteria; phylum Pseudomonadota; class Gammaproteobacteria; order Xanthomonadales; family Xanthomonadaceae; genus Arenimonas. Next base: position 13,099 of record JAGNUI010000016.1, on the reverse strand, counting down.
TAATAAAGCAGCCCGCGCACAATGCCGTAGTTCATTATTAAGCACTTTGAAAGGCTTTATACTTGCGTGCTTTTAGCGGCATCGCTTCTATCGAGTTCTAATTTTTCGAAATATCCCGAATCAATACCTGTGATGTATTCGCCGGTAAAACACGATGAATCAAAATGACTGATTTTGTGTTTAGGGCCCGATACCGCATCTTCGAGATCGGCAATATCTTGATAAATCAGCCAATCACAACCTAACACTTGTTGAATTTCGTCTTCACTACGACCATGCGCCACTAGCTCTGAAGCGGCGGGCATATCGATGCCATAAACATTCGGAAAGCGCACCGGTGGCGCTGCTGAAGCCAAGTACACTTTACGCGCGCCTGCTTCTCTGGCCATTTGCACAATTTGTTGTGAGGTGGTGCCACGCACAATTGAATCATCCACTAACAACACCACACGATCTTTGAACTCAAGGGGCATTGGGTTTAATTTACGCTTCACCGATTTAACACGCTGGCTTTGGCCGGGCATGATGAATGTGCGGCCGATATAACGATTTTTAATAAAACCTTCACGATATTTCACACCCAAAATATTAGCGATTTCTAAGGCCGCATCACGCGAGGTATCGGGGATTGGAATGACTGTATCAATGTCATGATCAGGGCGCAGACGAAGGATTTTTTCACCGAGCTTAACGCCCATACGCATACGCGCTTTATGCACCGAAATATCGTCCATCATCGAATCCGGTCGTGCAAAATACACGAATTCAAATATACAAGGCGTGTGTTTTTGGTTAGGCGCGGCATTGTGCGTGATTAAACGACCTTGCTCAGTAACCACCACCGCTTCACCCGGTGCAACATCGCGCAGGCGCGTGAATCCGAGAATATCTAATGCCGCAGATTCTGAAGCAATAGCATATTCGTTGCCCAGCTCAGTTTTGCGCTTACCAATCACCAATGGGCGAATACCGTGCGGGTCACGGAATGCTAATAAGCCTAAGCCAATCACTGTAGCCACTACAGAATAGCCACCACGAACCCGACGGTGCACGCCTTCAACGGCGAGTAATGCAGATTGTGGCGAGATGGAACCTTGTTCTAGTAATTCATGCGCTAAGACATTCAACAAAACTTCTGAATCGGACTGGGTATTAATATGACGACGGTCTTGTTCAAAAACCTCCTGGCGCAGGGCCACGGTATTGGTGAGGTTGCCGTTATGCGCTAACGAAATACCAAATGGCGCATTGGCATAGAATGGCTGCGCTTCATCGCTGCCGGAAGATCCCGCGGTTGGATATCGGCAATGGCCAATGCCAACTTTACCTTGCAATAAAAGCATTTGCTTTGGCCCAAACACATCACTGACCAAGCCATTGCCTTTGTGGAGATTGATGCGCTGACCCGAAACTGTGGCGATTCCCGCCGCATCTTGACCACGATGTTGCAGCACGGTTAATCCATCATACAAAGCTGCCGCAACATCCGTTGTTCCGACAATTCCTAATATTCCACACATAGTTAAACCTTTTTTGAGATTAAGGGTGTGCCACCACAAAACCATCGATGCCCATTTTTTGTTTAGCCGAAATCAACAGTAATTTCGCTTCATCACGGCTGTGCTCTGGTCCCAATCGGACTCGGTATCGGCGCCCCGCTTCGGTATCTACCGATTGAATAAAACTTGTAAATCCTGCCGCACGCGCTTTATCACGCAAAGCAATTGCCGCCGTTTCTGTGGAAGGCGCACCAATTTGAACGGCAAAGCCTTTAGCGCCATGATCGACAACGGGTGCCTCCGGTTTTTTGACTGGCACTGGCGTGCTCGCTACCGCTACAGACTTGGTTACTGGTGCAGTTACTGGTGCAGTTACTGGCTTAACAACAGGCGTAAGTGCGGGTGCAGTGCTCGATATGGGCTTTGCTATGAGTGATGCATCAGGCGTTGGTGCAGCGACTGCATCCATTGCCACCACAGTGCCGCCCGACATCACTGAATTCGCACGCAATCGCGCTAATTCGGCCTGTTCGCGAGTATTGAAGGGTCCGACTCTGACACGAAACAACTGCCCATTACTTTGAATTTTGGCGTTTAGGCCTTGCTGTTTAAGTGCTGTTGCTAAAGTTTGAGAATCTACATCGGATTTAGCCGAAAACACCACGGCAAATTGCCCGGCAGCTGTTGCAGCGGTTTCCGGTGGTGGGGCTGGCAAAACCGCATCTTCAGGTTCGAGTGGACTTTCTTGGATGATCTCTGGCGAGGCACTGACGGCTGGGTTCGCAACAGGTTGCTCGATTATTTTTGCGCTACCACCAAGCGGAATATCAATGGTTTTAATACCATCTTGATCTGTTTCTTCCGGAATTTGCAAGGGCACGTCAGCACTGCCACCATCACTGACATCAGGACTTTTTAACAACATGGGCACAAAAATCAGGGCTAAAGCGGCCAGCACAATGGCGCCAATCAATCGCTTTTTTAAGGGTGCTTCCATGACGCTTCCTCACTGTGGAAGCGTTAATTATACCCTTACTACATCCTACTGAGGGATTCGCATAATCGCTTCAAGGGTGTGAAAGGAGCCAAATACCAGCAAGCGTTCGCCTTGGTTGGCTGCAAGCGCTTGTGCATAGGCTGCGGGTATATTTTCATGCAACGTGTATGCACTTTTTGGCAGCACTTCAGCCAATAGGTGCGGCCATTGAGTTAAATCAACGCAACGACCGGCCGGCTCAGAAAGCCCGCCCACATACCAATGCTTGATGGCAGGCGCCATTTGCCGAATCATTCCGGCAATATCCTTATCATTCAGAGCGCTAAATACTGCAACCGTTGGCTTGGGGTTTTCGGTAAGCCACAACAATAATTGCGCCACTGATTGCGGGTTGTGCGCCACATCGAGAATCACTTCAGGCTCATTACGCCAGGTCTGTAAACGCCCGGCAACTTGCGCATTCGCAATACCTTGTGCCCAAGCACTTTCGGCCATCTCTATTGGCAAGGCACGCAAGGCGGCAATGGCACAGGCAGCATTCTGCATTTGTACGGGCGCTTTCAGTGTTGGAAATGGCAACTCCAGACTGAAACCTGGTTCGCGCCAAACCCAATGATCATCGAATACATCAATTAAATAATCACTATAGCCACGCACGCAATACACGCCGTGTTCATAGGCATAACGCAATACTGAGGATGGCGGATCTTTTTCACCCAAAATGCATGGCTTGCCAGAGCGCATAATGCCAGCTTTTTCCAAACCAATGCTTTCACGGTCGTTGCCTAAATAGGCTTGATGATCAAGATCAACCGTTGTAATCACACTCACATCGGCATCGAGAATATTGACTGCATCCAAACGCCCGCCTAAACCCACTTCAAGGATGACCACATCCAACTTACTTTTAGCAAAAATAGATATTGCCGCCAGCGTGCCAAATTCAAAATAAGTTAAGGGAATTTCAGCGCGCGCCAACTCAATGGCTTCAAACGCCGCAACCAGTGCCTCATCAGAAATATCGAGTCCATTTAAACGAAAACGTTCGTTGTAACGCAAGAAATGTGGTGAGGTGAACACGCCTGTTTTTAAACCGGAAGCGTTTGCAATAGCTTCAATGAATGCAATAGTAGAACCCTTACCATTAGTGCCCGCAACGGTAATTAACGGGCATGGCAAACGCAGTAAATCCATACGTTTTGCCACTTCACGCACGCGCTCAAGACCCATCGCAATCGCTTGCGGATGGGTGCTAAGTTGATACGCTAACCATTGATCAAGCGTTCGATTCATTACAAGGCGCGGTGCAACGCTTCTCCAAATAAAGGCGTGTGATGCTGGCAATCATTTAAACGCACTAATGCCAAATTATCCACCGAATCGCCTTCCAAAAGATTGATGGTGGTGGGTGCTTGCCGGAAGCTCCATAAGCGATCCAAGCCTAAGCCAAGTATTTTGCATAACAACACGCGATTCACCGCATCGTGCGCCACCACCAGCAAAGTATCGTCATTGCTTAAGCCTTCGCAGGCAGCGGCAAAGCCTTGCCAAGCACGATCAAGCACTTGCTGTAGCGATTCGCCACCAGGCATCTGCACGGTTTGTGGTGCATCACGCCAGGCTTGAAAGGTGAGAGGATCTTGCTCAGCAATTTCCTGCGCCAACAAGCCTTCCCATTGACCGTGTGCAATTTCCTGCAAGCGCTCATCAATCTGCAATATGCCTTTTCGCACATCACCCAAAGCTAATTCAGCGGTAACTTTTGCACGAGAGAGTTGCGATGAGACAGCGCGCGTAATATGCACATCACGCAAGCGTTCACCCAATTTTGTGGCCTGCAAAATTCCGGTTTCAGACAAGGGAATATCAATTTGCCCTTGATATCGGCCGGCGGCATTCCAAGGCGTTTCGCCGTGTCTGGCTAAAATAATTTTCATGGGCGATTTTCCTTAAAACATTTCCAAAGATACAATGCCTGGAATCGTACGAAGCCCGATTAACTGATTGGCGGATACTTCACAATCAACGGTAATTGCTGCCAAGGCATGACCATCACCGGTGGCACCGAGCGAGAAATTAATAATATTAATGCCGGCCGCACCGAGGTTCGAGCCAAGCAGACCAATCACACCTGGGCGATCTTCGTTTTTCATCAACAAAATATGCGCGCTTGGGTCAAAATCCAATTCCACGCCATCCAAGCGCACTACACGCGGGCCACGGTGCAAAGTGGCTTCAATGCTGCGCAGGCCTTTTTCATTGCCCACTTCAATTCTCAGCAAACGATCAAAACCATCACCATCACCACCCAAGGTTTCTGATACCAGCAAACCGCGCGCAGATGCTTCGGTTAAGGCATTGACCGGCGTGACGCGACCAGAAGCGGTGCCCAACATCGCGGCAACTAATAAACGGCTCAGTGGTCTTGTATCCAATGCTTCAGTACGGCCAGCGTAAGTAATATGCAATTTACTGGCAGCCGGCACCAAACGATTAGCGAGCTTGCCCAATTCCGTCATTAGCGGCATCCATGGCCCCACTTCTTTAGCGGCTTCCGCGCTCAGTGGTGGTAAGTTCACACAACCAGCTACGGCTCCGGTTTTCATAAACTCAATCATCTGCCGCGCTAAAATAGTACTCACCGCTTGCTGTGCCTCGGAAGTAGACGCGCCTAAATGCGGGGTTAGAATTAATTTAGCATTGGTACGCAATGGCGAATCTTTTTGCAGAGGTTCGGTCACGAAAGTATCGAGTGCAGCGCCGGCCAAATGGCCTTCATCCAGCACTTTCAGCAAGGCGTCTTCATCCACCAAACCGCCACGCGCGGCATTGATTAAATAAGAACCTTTACGCATCGCGCGCATCTGCGCTTCACCGATAATATTGGTGGTTTCTTTGGTACGCGGAATATGCAAAGTAATAATGTCAGCCCAAGCCAGCAGTTCGTCCAAGGGCTTCATCGGCACACTCATGCGGCCTGCAGCGGAAGTTGGCAAGAACGGGTCAAAGGCCGCCACTTCCATGCCAATACCGACTGCCTTTCGAGCAACTGTGGCACCAATACGTCCTAAACCAATCACGCCGAGTCTTTTGCCTTCCAGCTCGAAACCGGTTAAACCGTTTTTCGGCCATTCGCCCGCTTTCATGCCGGCATCTGCGCGTGGAATGTGGCGCGCTAATGCAAACAACAGCGAAACTGCGTGTTCAGCAGCAGCAAGCGTATTGCCATCGGGTGCGTTCATCACTGCGATGCCGCGTGCGGTAGCAGCATCCACATCAATGGTATCGACGCCAGCACCGGCACGTCCGATCACTTTCAAGTGTGTGGCTTTTTGCAAAGCTTCAGCAGAAATCAGGGTTGCCGAACGCACCATGATGCCGTCAAAGTCTTTTAGTTTTTCAGCCAGAATGGCCACGTCTTTAATTGGATCGCTGATTTCAACGTCGAAACCGGCCTCTTTGAATAAGGTTAAACCATCGGCATGGATGCCGTCGCAAGCAAGAATTTTCATAGGAACTCCATCGGGGGTTGAGTTAGGGCGAGTGCGCCAGAACCCCATGCGAGGAGTAAAAATAACGGTGTAAACGGGCTACAGACCTGATAAATCAAGCTCTGAGGCCAGGAGACGGGGCGTTAAACGCATGGGAGTCCTGTACCACTTCCCAGTTAGAATATCAAAGATGTGCGGGTTTGGGTAGTGGGTGGATGGAAGTTGGCTTTTAGTTAGCGGTTAAGGAACGTGTTCGCCCTTCTTCGTTGCACTAATTTATCGAGGAAGCGGTATACGCCTACTTCTAATACTAATAAAACCTCTTGACTTGGTACTATTATATGGTACTATTTTTACATGAAGGCTAAGCACCTCAAAACCATCACTCTAATTTATAAGCGCCCTGTTTCTGGCAATGTGCCGTGGCGAGAGATTGAAGCCTTATTCAACGCATTAGGTGCAAAAATAATCGAGCGTGAAGGTTCGCGAGTTGCCATTATTTACGGCGGGCAAGTACATGTTTTCCACCGCCCACACCCTAGCCCGAATACCGATAAAGGCGCAATTGCAAGCATTCGTAAAATATTAGAAGCCAATGGAGTAAGCCCATGAACAATGTAATGATCATCAAAGGCCACCGCGCTGTTATCACCTTTGACCCTGAAATCAATTTATTCCGTGGCGAGTTTACCGAGCTGAACGGCCATGTGGATTTCTATGGTGATAGCTTGGCGGCACTGAAAGCGGAAAGCGAAAAATCGCTTGCTGTGTTTATGGATTTATGCCGTGAAAATAAGCTTGAGCCGGTTAAGAAGTTTTCTGGAACATTGAATTTTCGCACCAATAAAAAAATTCACGCACTCGCTAGCACACTGGCCACGGCACGTGGCATCAGCCTTAATAAATTCATTGAAGAGGCCTTAATCCAGCAAATTGACGCGGAAATGCTTATTCAATAATCCACTGCTCCACCCTTGCTCAACCAGTACTTTACACTTCGCATTCATTTCAACGCGTCAGCAGTTCAATATAGTGTTGAAAACTGTAGGTTCGATTCTTCTTTTGCCCTATCGTATTTACTCGCGAATGGGTTCATTTTAAAGAAACCTTTAATACGATTAAACTATTTTAAAGAATTCTTTAATATAAAAGCCAATATTAAGGTGTTTGATAATTGCCAATCTGAACTTTCCAACATGACTATAGATAACAGTTGATAAAACACTCAACCCATTTCCAAACGATTTCGACCACTATTTTTGGCCAGATACAAAGCTGCATCGGCACGTTTTATTAAGGCATTTACATCCGCATCTTTTGTGGTTTGAATAGCGAGTCCTGCGCTAAATGTCATTTTCCTTTCACCATGCAATTTTTTGAAAGACATGCTAGCCATGTCCTCACGTATCCTATTGATACTGCTAATTGCATCGTTCGTGTTTGTGTGCGGCAAAATAATAATGAACTCTTCACCACCCCATCGGCCAAACGAGTCGGTCAAGCGCAGATGCTCACGCACCATTTGGCAAAATTCGTGCAGCACCTCATCACCAGCATCGTGTCCAAAATTGTCGTTGATGGACTTAAAGTGGTCGAGGTCTAGCATCGCGATAGTCAAAGGAAATCCATAACGCCGGGCACGAATAAATTCTTGTTCTAATATGGCCATTGAACTTCGACGATTGGCAACACCAGTCAGCACATCGGTGAGTGCTAATTTTGATAATTTGTCGCGCAACTTACTATTTTTATAACCGGCATAGATTAGAAAACCAACCAAAATTAAGAGCGATATACTTGCTGCATAATAAATTGCAGCACGACGTTTTTGCGCAATTAATTCCCGTTCATTAAATTCGTTTTTTTGCTGAAGTAATGTGTTTTCTTGCTTATTGCGTTCATTAGCGAAGCGCTCCTCCATACCCGCCACTGAAAAGTTACGCGCCGCTACCAACTTTGTTTTTTCGAGTTGCCGCGCTAATGAGCTATGTGTCAATGCAGATTGATAGTCGCCTTTGGCAACATAGATTTTACTGAGTAAGTCGTGCGCGTCCATCTGATTAGTTGGCGACTGAATTTTATGCGTTATTTGCAATGCTTTATTAGCTTGTTCATACGCTTTTTGGTATTGATCTTTTGCGAGCGCTGTTTTACCTAAACCCACTGCAATGGATGCTTGCGAAAACAAATTGTTCGACAATATAAATACCGGCAGCGCACTTCGAAATAGTTTTTCGGCTTTATCGTAATTTTTTTCCTTAAGAGCTAATTCGGCCAGTCCAAAATCGGCAGAAGCAATACCTTGATCATCTTTAATTTGCAGGCTATGCGCGCGCGAACTTTTGTATAATTGCTCGGCCTCAAGATCCTGACCAAGTGACTGCAATGCCATCGCTAAACTGTATTCATCAATCGACAGCGAGACCAACTCATTGCGCTGCATAGAGCTAGCGATAGATTCACGGTAATACTTTGCAGCCAGTGCATAATCGCTCATGGTCATGTAAACATTGCCAAGGTAACTTGCTACATCGGCACGCATTCCTCTTTTCCCATCTGGCTTAGCCAATGCATACGCACGCAACAAGTCGGCCAGTGCTGCACGGAAATTGCTTGCAGAGCTGTACATATCTGAGCGCTCAATCAGTGCTTCAACCAATAACCATGACGGCAAATTGTTGGATTCTAAATTAGCTATGACAGCATTGATTGTTTTAATTGCGTCTTGTGAATTACCAGTCCGATTTTGAGCCGACGCCATAGTTATAAGCAAACGCTGACCTAACTCAGACGAACGTTGCGATTCTGAAAGATTAGCGATACCTTTTTGCGAATGAATTAATGCTTGCTCCGGCAATTCCAATACCATCGACGACTCTGCGGCAATGACTTCCCAATGCGAACGTTCGCGACTGCCTGCTGGCAACGCTTTAATTTCTAATTCGGCAGCTGCTAAAGCTTTCTGTGGGTCATTGAAGACGCTTTCATCAATAGCTTGAATAGTCGCGTTTGCTAACACGAAGGGCGCGTGAAAACAGAACAGCAAATGCCCAATCATGAGTAGCGTAATTGGCAAGCGACAAGGTTTCATTATTTACCTTAATTTCAGATAATTAGCTCAGCATACAGGCAGTTTATCAGGTAACAGAGCATGGCAAAGAAAGGCAATATGTTAACTACGTCACACTTTCATTTGTAATGTCTTACTATTCAATGGCAAAACAAAAACGGACCCGAAGGTCCGTTGTTGATTAGCTCAATGTATATGACGTAAGCCATCAAAATGCGAAGCTGCATTACCACCAGACGCACTAGCAGATTCCGGTTTTGCAGTTTGCTGCACTTCAGGTACGGTGCTTACGAATGGTTTGATGCCCATCATTTCAAACACCTTTGTGGGCGACAACACACCGCCTTGCGTGAAGACTAAAGCCACTTTACGAAGATCGGCAATATTGACCGTTGGGTCGCCATCCACCAACACCAGATCTGCCACATAACCGGGCTTAATCTGGCCACGACTGTTTTCCATGCGTGAATATTTGGCACCGTTAAGAGTGGCCACTTGCAAGGCTTGCGCAGGCGTTAATCCGGCTTGCACATACAATTCCAACTCGGAATGTACGGTAAACCCAGCCAATGCGTCTGTTCCAGCCACTAACGGCACACCGGCGCGATACATCTGCCCAACAAAGGCAACCATCTTTTCGTAGGATTTGTTGTAACGGTTGAATGTTGCGTCATCGGGAATTTTCATGGTGCCGGCACGGAAACTTCGCTGAAGCTCCAATGGCATATGGCTACTAATGGCAGCATACGGTTTAGCTAATTCGCCATCGCGCTGGCGAATGAAATCAAAGGTCGCGAGAGTCGGATCAACGTTAACGCCCTTCTTCACTAGCAAATCAATGAAATCACGCACCGGTTTGGAGTTCAAATCCAGATCCGCGACTTGCTCGGCTGGCAAATAAAATCGTTCCAATGTGCGTGTGTCGGTATCGGGTTTCACTAAGAAGTTCAACATCAGCTGATTGATATGCTGAATTTCGTCATAACCGGCATTCACCGCATTTTCGGCGCGCAGAAATACCGGAATGTGGCCACTCACGCGCAAGCCACGCAAATGTGCATAGGCAACGGTATCGGTCAGTATTTCTTTCGGAAACGAATTATAAATTTTCAACTGCGGGTAACCGTGTTGGGCGTACCAATCAATCGCTTCTTTAGCACCGGCCAAATCTTTAATTACAAAGCCATTACGAGCCGAAAATGCACTTTCGCCTTCCAGAAAGCCTGTTGCAATAATGTTGGGCAATAACAGATTGCCATCGGCTTGTTGATCAATGTAGCCTTGCAGTGTCGCGTTGTCGTTGCCCATATCGCGACTGCTAGTGACGCCATTGGCCAAATTTAGTGGGCCATCCCATGGACCAATGTGGCCATGCATGTCGAACAGTCCTGGTAGCAGTACGCGGCCATTTCCGTCCACGATGTTATCAGCGCCCTTGCTCGGCGATCCTGCTGGCAATACGGCTGTGATTTTGCCCCGCAACACATACACATCACTGGCGGCACCCAGGCTTGCTTTGGCACTGTCAAACACCCGCACGTTGCGGATGACGGTTAATCCTGGCAATGGCTTCAATGTTTTTTCGGCGAACTCAGCTAACACTTTGCTCTCAGCCGCTTGCTGCTTGGCTGTCATCACTACGGCAGCGGATTCCCAACCTTCTTCAATCATGGTCATGTAGCCGGGAATAATTAACGCGAAAACCCGTGCTGTCTTGCCTGTTGTGCTCCAAACGAATACAGGAGTCAGCCCAATACCCGTCAGCTTTAGCAATTCCACGGTACGATTCTCGCCATTGCGACTGATCGTGTGGCTATCAACTACAGTTGCTTGCATGGTGGAATTAGGTAACAAGGTTACTTGCCCAACATTATTCTTAGCCATATGCGCCAAGGCCACCGACATCGGCTCCATTGAGCTATTGATGGGAGAATAGAAAGCAGGCCCACTGACACTGGACTTTCCTTTCTCAGAGGTGGAAGACCAGCTCACTTGATCGCCTTCTCGGATCATATCGTCTTTCACATCCGAGCCGAACATGGTTTTGCCCGTGGCATGATATTCAGCAAAACCGCCATCAGCAGCCAAACGGTAACGCTCCTTAATTTCAGGACCGCGTCCATTGTCTTTATAGGTAAAGGTCACATTGACCCAGCCATCGTCGCCTTTTTCAACGATTTGTTCGCCGGCCTGTTTGCCGCCATCAACAAGAATCACGAGGCGAGTTCTTTCGGCGGCGTTCACTGACAGGCTATAAATCAGGAATGTACTCAAACTAAAAAGGTTTAATAAACGCATGTAATGTCCTTTGAAAATACCGGAAGCTCCGCTTGTATACCGATGTTAGGGCAATGTGATCGCTAACGCTAGTAAATCCTGCAGTACAATCTTTTTTGAAAAATAGCGATTAATCCTAATAAAATAAATTCAAAACCGCAAAAGAACACGCGATTTTTTGCGCAATACAGATAAAGCCAGTACAATGCCCCGATGTTAGTGTTCAAACCCGGTCAACGTTGGTATTCAACTGCTGAGCCTGAATTAGGCTTAGGCACGATATTAAGAGCCGAAAATCGGCAAGTTGATATTATTTTTACTGGCACGGGCGAACTAAAGCACTACACCCAGTCTTCTGCGCCATTAGTGCGATGCGCGTTTTCTGTTGGTGATTACGTTTCATTCGAAAATGTCATACACCGCATTGAATCAATGATTTTGGTCAATGATATCGCTTGCTACCGCATCAACGGCACTGAAATATTTGAAGGCGCATTAGATTCCGAACAGACTTTTATTCCAGCCAGTATCCGGTTATTGCTCAATTACAACGATCAAAGTCACTTATTTAATTTACGCAAAAACGCACTGTTAGCTAATCAATTAAACCAAGTTGATTTTGAACATTTTGTCGTTGAATTATTAGGCTATTACGGTTGCCAATTTACACCGCAATCCACACATTCGTTTTTACTTGATGCCTCACAGCTGTCACTTAACGGTTTCGATCATCTCAAGCACAATACAGTGCCATGTTCTTTTGCACAAGACGATACTGACAGTGCAGAGCCATATCAATACATTGATGCGCATTATGATTTATATGCAGCAGCCAAAATTGATTTACTGGAAAGCCAAAAAGGCAACGCCAGTTTCTTAATTGACGATCGACTACCAGCGCGCAGTGCGGTTCTTGAAACCGTTTATGTTAATGAGAGCGGGCATGCGCAATATTTTGCAATAGATGCCAAATTGAATTTCTTATCGCAATTTATGGCCAATGAACAGGCCTTGTTCCGCTCCAAACTGAGCACCATTGACCTAACACCTTACAAGCGTAGTCTTGCCGTTATTTTGCCCACGCTACTAGCACATACCATGCAACACGCTGAGTCATTGAATGCTGGCAAACTACAAGCTTTGCGAATGGTTGCCGGTTCTGAATTTGCTTTGTTCGGCAAAAACAAACGCTAAACGCCCCAAGGTCCTTTGCGATTTTTCTGGAATGGCGATTGACCTTTCCAATAGCGAATTAACAACCAGCCAAATAACATGCCACCTAAATGGGCAAAATGGGCAACACCACCAGCAGTGCCTGTGACGCCCATTACGAGTGACAAAGCACCGAATACGATGACTAAGGTTTTTGCTGTCATGGGAATTGGCGGAATTAACAGCATGATTCTTTCTTTCGGGAACAACATGCCATAACCTAGCAGCAAGCCATACACACCGCCCGAAGCGCCAATGGTAGGGCCTGAGGATTCTGGCAAAAACGTCATAAAGACCAATTGGCACAAGCCCGCCCCCACAACACAGACTAGAAAAAAAGTCAGGTAGCGCTTCTCACCCCAAGTATATTCAAGACGTGAGCCAAACTGAAAAAGTGCTAAGCAATTGAAAAAAAGATGCCCCATGCCACCGTGCATAAATCCATAGGTCAATAACTGCCATGGCTGAAAACCTATGGTCTGCATGACACCTTCCGAGTTGGTGCCTAGATTAAAATTACCAAATGGCCACAACATAAAGGGAATCATTTGGG
>JAGNUI010000111.1 GCA_017987065.1 Arenimonas sp. | reverse complement strand
CGTGAATTGGCCGATGGCAATACCGTGCGAGTGCGCTCTGAATCGGGTGAAATTTTAGTTGAAGTAAAGTCCTGCGATGAACTGATGCCCGGCGTGGTGTGCTTGCCACATGGCTTTGGCCATCAGCGCCAGGGCGTGCGAATGCAACTGGCTGAAAAAATTCGTGGCGCTAGCTATAACGATTTAACTTCACTCAGCGAGCTTGATGGCCCGTCGGGTAATGCTGCATTGAATGGCGTGCTGGTGTGGGTGGAAGCGGTTTGATACCGATTAAATAGCTTACTCAGTAATCTAAACCGTTAGCAGTAATAATTTGTTAGGCTACATAGTTATTGGAAACGATACCAACAAAAACAAACGAATACTCAAACCATGCTAGGGGAATAAACATGAACATACCAAGCAAACCAGATTTTGAATTGCAAAAGCGCGTGTCACGCGAATTAGTGGATGTTTATATCCGAGTGGGATTAATAGCTATTTTGCTGTTTCTTTGTTATGAGATTTTCAAGCCTTTTTTAAATTTGATGTTATGGGCGGTATTGTTGGCCGTAACCATTTATCCGTTGCATCAAATGATTGCCAAACGTCTTGGCGGCAAACAAGGGCGCGCGGCAACGTTACTCATTTTAATAAGCACAATGCTTGTTGTGGCACCTACCATTGTATTGATGGGCTCGTTCGGCGATTCAGTCAGCGTCCTAGCTCATGGGGTTAAGAACAATACCTTGCAGATTCCAGCGCCGCCTGCCAAGTTGGCCGAATGGCCAAGAATCAGCAAAAAAATTACCCCAATTTGGACGCGTGCACATGAGAGCCTACCTTCGGTCATTAAAAGTCTGCAACCCAAGCTTGTCACTGTATCGAAAGATGCACTAGTAATTGTAGCCGGCCTGGCGGGCTCTACCCTGATGTTTTTCTTCTCTTGGCTGGTTGCTGGCGTCATCATGGCTTATGGCGAATCCGGAGCGCGCGCTGCACTGGCTATTTTCAGCCGAATCTCTGGTTATCAACGCGGCGAACAATTTACCAAATTAGCTACAGCAACTATTCGTGCGGTTGCCCAAGGCGTGCTTGGCGTGGCAGTAATTCAAGCATTGGTGGTTGGCATCATGATGTTGATTGCTGGCATTCCGTTTGCCGGCATACTCGCTTTGCTGGTTCTGTTATTGGGTATTGCACAAATTCCAGCACTGTTGATTACGCTGCCGGTAATGGCATACCTCTGGGTCAGCGGCGAATATGCCACCCTGCCAGCGGTTATTTACACCATACTCATCTTTCTAGCCGGCATGCTAGACAATGTTTTAAAGCCACTGATGCTTGGCCGTGGCGTGGATGCACCAATGCCAGTAATTTTGCTTGGTGCTTTGGGTGGCATGGCCAGTAGTGGCATTATGGGTATGTTTATCGGTGCAGTTTTGTTGGCCTTGGGCTACCAGATTTTCATGCAATGGGTAGATGACAACCCCCATGCACCGATTCAGCCGGCGACAGCCGATACCCCAACTACAGAATGATATAGCAGTGCCGGCTTTGTGCAAACGGTCAAACGGCAAATTAGCCGGGGTATTTACGACTGCCTTGTTGTTAGGCGGCTGCAGCACCGTTGGACCAAATTTTAAACAGCCTGAAGTGGCTTGGCTTGATGACTGGCAAGGCGGCTCTTTGCAAGCCTTAGATGTTGTGCCCGCCAACAAAGATAATAGCCAAGTTGAGCAATGGTGGCATCATTTCAACGATCCCATATTAAATTCACTCGTTGAGCAATCCTTGCGTTTAAATCCGGACGTTCGTGTCGCCGGATTACGCATTATGGAAGCACGCGCACAACTTGGCATTGCCGGTAGCTCGTTGTATCCGCAAGTCAAGCAAATTAGTGCCGATGTAATACGCGCTGGTGAGCAACAAAGCGACGGACCGGACGTTGCCTTAACCAACGCGGGCGCAGGTTTTGGTATTGGTTGGGAAATTGATTTCTGGGGCAAGTTCCGACGCAGCATTGAAGCTGCTGATGCTAACTACTTTGCCAGTATTGCTGCCTACGATAACATCCAAGTTTTAATGGCAGCGCAGGTAGCAAGCGCCTACAGCAGTATTCGCACCTTGGAAAATAAACTACACATTGCCCAAGAAAATGCTGCTTTGCAAAAACGCAGTTTGCAGATAACCGAACGCTTATTCAAAAGTGGCAATGAATCGGAGTTGGATATGCAACAGGCTAGGTCGCAGTATTTCAGTACACTCGCTACCATTCCGGATATACAAGCCTCGATTCGCCAGACTCAGAACGCCTTAAGTATTTTGCTGGCTCGCGCGCCTGGGCCGTTGCCCGAAATGGCAGCGGGCACGCAACAAATTCCAGTAGCGGATATCAACATCATTGTGGATATACCGGCCAATATGCTTCGACAACGCCCCGATGTGCGCGCTTCTGAAATGCGACTGGCCGCGCAATCGGCATTAATCGGCGTTAGCGTTGCCGACTTATATCCGTCGATTACTTTATTAGGATCAATCGGGATTTCAGCCACCTCTTTAGGCAACTCAAGCAACGCCTTAAGCTGGGGTGTTGGCCCGAGTTTGGTTTGGAATATATTCGATCAAGGTCGCCTTAACAATCAAATTTTGGTTCAAGATGCACGTTTTCAACAGCTTTATGAACAATATCAAGCGCTGGTTTTGCAGGCCGCGCGTGAAGTGGATAATGCTGCCGTTGGCATTGCCAAAAACAAAGCACAAATTCCATTGTTAACTGAGTCTGAAATTGCCGCAAAACGTTCTTTAGATATCGCTACTATTCAACACCGAGAAGGTCTGGTTGATTTTGAACGCGTACTTGATTCTCAGCGTGCTTTGTTCAATCAACAAGAACGATTAGTCAATAGCCGTGGCGAAGCCACACAAGATTTGATTAATCTTTACAAAGCAATGGGCGGTGGCTGGCAGCAAGGCCGCCTGCGACCCATTTTAGATGACAAAACCCGTGCCATGATGTTGCAACGCAGTGCTTGGAAAAACATACTAAGCGCGCCACTGCCTGAGCCTGAATCAAATCCGAATTCTAACGCAACCAAGACAGAAAAGTAATGAGCCAAACATCAGATAAAACCAACGCAACTTCGGCCACCAGCCAAGCTTCTGCAGAGCCAGCAGGCAAAGGCTCTCGAACTGGCGCAAAAATTTTACTCGGGCTAATTGCTGGCAGCCTGCTCTGGTATTTTGTATCCGATCGAATTACGCCCTACTCCTCTCAGGCTAGGGTCCAAGCATATGTGGTACCCGTGGTCTCACAAGTCTCAGGCACGGTGCAGAATGTTTATGTCAAAAACAATGATCTGGTAAAACCCGGCCAAGTGCTGTTCGATATTGATTCCAGCCAATACCAAATCACCCTGCGGCGAAGTCAATCTGATTATGAATCGGTTCGTCGTTCGGTGAATGCTTCAGTCGCCGCGGTGGCATCTGCACAAGCCAATGTGCAAGCGGCAAAAGCCAATTACAGCAAAGCCGAAAAAGACGCAACTCGTCAAGAGAAGTTGTATGCCGAAGACCCAGGTGCTATTTCGGTTCGACGTCTAGAAATCTCACAAGCAAATCGCATACAAGCGCTGAGTCAGGTTAATGCGGCTGAAGCAGATCTGCAACGCGCCATAGAAAATGCCGGCGACAGTGGCGATAGCAACGCGCAATTGCTTAGCGCACGTGCTAGCGTTGAAAAAGCCGAGTTAGATCTAAAAAACACCAAGGTTGTGGCACCATCGAGCGGAGTAATATCCGACTTGCAAGTGGATGTGGGTAATTACGCGCAAGTCGGCAAAGCCGAAATGACCCTGATTACCATCCACGACATGTGGATTAACGCCGACATGACCGAAAACAATTTAGGCAATGTCGATTTAGGTGATGAAGCAGCTATTGTGCTGGATGCTTTTCCGGGCAAAGTTTTAAAAGGCCGAGTTCGTAGTATAGGTAACGGCATTAGCCACACCCAACAAGCACAACCCGGTACCTTGCCGACCATCGATAATAGCCGCGATTGGCTACGCCAAGCACAACGCTTTCCTGTAGCCATTGAAATCGATGCCTCCGAGCGCAAGCATTTAAAGGGCTTTCGTGTTGGCGGGCAAGCGGAAGTTATGGTTTATACCGACGACAATTTCCTGATGAATTTCTTGGGCGCGTCATACATAAGGCTGATGAGCCTTTTGTCGTACTTATACTGACCGAATAGAAATGCATCAGGCCGATAAATCAGTACTTCGATTAGCGATTGGGCTAGCACTGTCGGTATTCATCGCCTATGGCTTGGCTTTATCGATGCCATTTATGGTCTGCGTGTTAGCAGTGATTGTGCTGATGAAACCGGGTCCACCCATTCCTTTCATTAAAGGCCTCATCATCAGCATACTGTTTGCAAGTTTACTGGCCGCGGGCGTGCTGATGATTCCGGTCTTGGAAAACTACCCCATAGCAGGAATATTGATAACCAGTCTTGCCTTGTATGCCTTATTTTACTGGGGTATGCGCAGTGGTAATCCGCTGACAATCATCCCCGTCATCGCCATCACCTTAATCCCTGTGATAGGTGTAGCAGAACAAGCCTTAATTTCACCGATTATCACAGCCATCACAGTTGGCGTTGCCGTCGGTGTTTTGGTCAGCAGCCTATCGTATGCCTTTTTCCCCGACGATGTGATTACTGACCAAGCGAACAAACCACTTTCCACAATCAGTCGGGAAAATGCCAGTTGGATTGCCTTGCGTGCGGCATTGGTGGTGATGCCCGCATTTGTTTTGGCGTTAATCAATCCAAGTGTGTATGTGGCCACCATCACGAAAACCGTCGCTTTAGCCCAGCAAGCCGGTTCCATTAACGCCCGAGATGCAGGCCAAGAACTGGTTGGATCAACCTTGATGGGCGCATTGATCGCTTTGATTGTCTGGGCCGGTTTATCGCT
>JAGNUI010000110.1:3386-4979 GCA_017987065.1 Arenimonas sp. | reverse complement strand
CCGAATCGAATGTATCTAAATCGCCGCGTACCGCAACTGATACAACAAGCCAAACTTGATAATCACCATTTGTCTTTTGCACTCATCGATTTGGATCACTTTAAGCAAATCAACGATGATTTAGGGCATCAGGCCGGTGATGCCGCCTTGTGTCACGTTGTGAATGTATTACAAAGTGTCTTGCATAACGATGAAATGTTGATGCGTATCGGCGGTGAAGAATTTCTCTATGTCAGTCCATTCAGTACTCAAGAAACATTCAATCGTTTGGAAATAATGCGTCAGAAAGTGGCTGAATCCAACTACAGTCCGGGCAATGGTCAAGCAAGTCGCCAAATTACACTTTCAGCAGGAACAGCCAATTATCCAGAAGACGGTAGCGATATGTCTAGTTTATTAAGATGCGCAGACTTGCGGCTTAGTAAAGCCAAGGGCAATGGTCGCAATCAGGTGCTTGCTCACGGCTAGAAATTTGGGAACTTAAGCCATTATTTGCACACCAATAACCAGATACAGTCTGTTACGGACAATCAGTGGTTTTGCCTAAAATATCTATCCTCAAATCCAGCGTGATGATTTGCATTGTGTTCGCACACATGGCGTTGCTGTATTTGCTTTATTTTTATTCTCCTTCTAAATATACCCCGGCACGTTATGTGCGCTTATCTAACACTGAGCAGATTACTCGCATTACATTCATCACGCGCCCCAAACCCAAGCCGCAACAGATTCAAAATCCCATTCTGGAAGTAGTCCAAACTCCTGAAACAGCACCAGCCAAATCTGAAATTGGATTGCAAGTTGAATTCAAAGAAATTGTGGGCAATGAAATTCAAAGCAATACAAATAGCAGCGAAAATAGTCCACCACTCAACTTGAGCTTGCCTGAAGCCACACTTGATTTCAGCCCAAAACCACGCGATCTAATGGAGCGTGCCAGAAACCCAATTGAATACCAAACCACGCGCTTTAACAATCAATG
This sequence comes from Arenimonas sp., assembly GCA_017987065.1. Taxonomy (GTDB): domain Bacteria; phylum Pseudomonadota; class Gammaproteobacteria; order Xanthomonadales; family Xanthomonadaceae; genus Arenimonas. The sequence goes on along the minus strand of JAGNUI010000110.1, from coordinate 3,997 downwards.
GAAACCCTCTGGCAATGCGGTCGATTCTCTAAAGTGGAAATCGAAAACCGTAAATACATTGCTTGGTTTGTTTGGAGGCAATATAAAAATGTGTACCGATGAAGACCGAAAAAATAGACTGCCTGAATGTGTGCCGGATGCTTATAAGCCTGAGTACTAATGGCGAATAAAGATTGGTCGCAAAATATGCGAAAATAGAGCCCTTCATTGGAGACTTACATGACCCACCCTATTTTTGATGCATCAATTCCTGTTTTCATCCGCACGCTGAACGCGCTCGATGCCTGCTTAGATAAAGCACAAGCGCACGCCGACAACCTAAAGTTTGACTTCAATAATCTGTTAAGTGCTCGTTTGGCACCCGATATGTTTTCACTCGGAAGGCAAATTCAGATTGCCTGCGATTTCGCCAAAGGCGTGAGTGCGCGTTTAGCCAATGTTGAAATGCCCGAATATGCAGACTCCGAAATCACCTTAGCGGAATACAAAGCCCGAATTGCAAATACGATTGCGTTTCTGCATAGCATTCCAGCAGAAAAATTTGCAGGCGCAGAAACCCGTGAAATTATCATTATGCGTAAAGACACCAAACGCGAATACATTGGTTTAGC
>JAGNUI010000110.1:0-3286 GCA_017987065.1 Arenimonas sp. | reverse complement strand
TGAGTATTAACGCAACGCACAACAAAACAGTGATATTCACGGTATGGTAATTAAAGACCTTATAAATGTGACTATTTGTTGTGCAAACCATTGCCGAACCCACCTCTCATATCTGGAGCAATCCGTTATTTGGCTGCCAAAGCAACGACTGGCGTTGTTTTCATGCTCGTCTATTAACGATGAGTTGCCTGCGTGGCTTTGAAGTGCATGTGCTGGGCTTTACACAAAAAAAACCAATCTATTTATTAGAACGAAATTCAAGCAATTCCTGCGCTAAAAGCGTATTGATTGCGAGCGGCTTCCATGGCGAAGAGCCAGCGGGGCCTTGGGGTTTATTGCATGCGCTGGAGTCAATGGATTCTTGCCTGCTTGATACGGTGAATATTTCCGTATTGCCCTTAGTCAATATTTCAGGATTCTGTGTTGGGCAGCGTTTAAATCACCATTCTGAAAATCCCAATCGTGGCTTTCTGCCATTGTTAGATGACGTGTCTGCCAGCGAAGAAGCTCGAATTTTAATGCATCATGAAGTGATGCTCACCGACCTCGGTCGAGATGGCGTGCTATCTTGCCATGAAGATTTGTCGCGTTCAAGCACATATATTTATGCCAATGAATCAGGCCCTGCGCCGAGCCAGCTAGCTCTCAAAATGCGTGATAGCCATGCTCAGTTTTTTTCTTTGCAAGGCGATGGCTTGCTTGATGGTTGCAAACTCAATGATGGCATTGTGTTTAACCACCCAGACAGCTCTTTTGAAGCATGGTTACATCTGTGTGGCGCGGCATCGAGCTATTGCACGGAAACGCCCGGATTAGCCAATTTTGAAACCAGAGTGTTGGCTAATGCGGCAATGGTGAAAACCTTTATTGAATGTCATATGTAAGGCGAACATTGGCCCGCTATCGGTTACGAAGCATAATTTCACGGCGCGCCAAGGCACGCCCTACGTCATGCGACCCAACTCCGTGCATTGATAAACATTTGCATCCACGGCGAGAATTCACCGGCATCTTTAGGATGCCAGCTCAGCTGCTTATTTAAATGCACACGTTCTGGATGAGGCATCATCAAGGTGCTGCGCCCATCTTTTGAAGTGAGACCCGTAATTCCCATTGGCGAGCCGTTTGGATTGGCCGGATAATACGAGGCCAAATTGCCGGCATTATCAATATAACGTAAGGCTACATGCGCTTGACTAAGATCTAGTTGCTCAGTGAACTCTGCGCGACCTTCGCCGTGGGATACAACCACTGGCAACCGTGAACCTGCCATGCCCGCTAAAAGGATAGATGGCGACTCGACAATTTCCACCATGGATAAGCGCGCTTCAAATTGTTCGCTTTGATTGCGCATGAATCTTGGCCAATGTTCAGCACCGGGAATCAATGATTGCAATTGACTCATCATTTGACACCCATTGCAAACACCCAAGCTGAAACTATCGGTACGTGCAAAAAATTCGGCAAACTGATGGCGGAGCGCCTCGCGCTCCATGATAGAAATTGCCCATCCACGTCCTGCACCCAACACATCGCCATAGCTAAACCCACCGCATGCGATCACGCCCTTGAAGTTCGACAACTCGGCATGGCCCGCAATCAAATCAGACATATGCACATCAACGGCTTCGAAACCGGCACGGGTAAATGCGGCCGCCATTTCAACTTGGCCATTCACGCCTTGCTCTCGCAAAATAGCAACACGTGGCTTAACCCCGGACAAAATGACTGGCGTTGGAAATTGAATTTTTGCGAGCGTATGCAGACCAGGATCTTCAAAGTTTCGGCTTGCTGCCATTTCAGCATCGGCACAATCTGGATTGTCTCGCGCTGCTTGCATGGCATGCGTCACTGACCACCAAGCATCGAATAACGTTTGCCAAGACCATGCAGCAATTGGCTCAAGATTGCGCATGACACGAATACAATCTGATGCGTTAGCTATAGCAATTCGTTGTGCACAATGGGTTAAATCGTATTTATTTATTAAATCGGCAAACAATGCGCGATCTTCATTTGACACTTGTACCAGCACGCCCAATTCTTCGTTGAACAAACTACTTAAATCGTTTTCGCCACAGTGATCAACACAAATCTCTAAGCCGCAATGGCTGGCAAAAGCCATTTCACACAAGGCAGTAAATACACCGCCGTCAGAAATATCATGATAAGCATGCAATAGTTTTTGTTGGCGGGCATCAATAATTAAACCTGCCAGTTGTTTTAACAAAACGGGGCTATCTAAATCAGGGCAAACTTGGCCAAATTGATTTTGCACTTGCGCCAAAATACTGCCGCCCATGCGTTGCTTGCCAGCACCAAGATCAATCAGCCAAATGTCCGATTCAAGCTGCGTGTTAAGAACTGGCGTCAATTGTGCAGTAACATCATCCACGCGCGCAAAAGCCGTAATGATTAGCGAAACCGGTGAACTGGCGCTGTGCATTTCGCCATCAATTTGCCAACGCGATTGCATAGACAATGAATCTTTACCCACCGGAATACTAATTTCTAAATCTGGGCATAATTCCAAACCAACCGCTTGCACGGCTTGATACAGCGCCGCATCTTCTCCAGGTTGTGATGCCGCCGCCATCCAATTAGCCGATAGTTTCACTTCATGCAAACCGGAAATGGGCGCTGCCAATAAGTTGGTAAGGGCCTCGCCAACGGCAAGCCGCGAAGAAGCCGCCGCATTCAAAACGGCAACTGGAGTGCGCTCACCAATAGCCATAGCCTCGCCATGCAAACCCATAAAATCAGTGCTAGTTATGGCGCAATCAGCAACCGGCATTTGCCAGGGGCCAACCATTTGATCGCGGGCGGTTAAGCCGCCAACACTTCGATCACCGATGGTAATTAAAAATTGTTTGGAAGCAACGCTAGGATGTGCCAATACTTTCAAGCCCGCTTCGTAAACTGATATCGCATTGCTAATGAGCTCTGGATAGGCATCAATTACTGGCAATTGACTACTGCGATGCATTTTTGGCGGTTTACCGAACAATAAATCCATTGGCATATCAATGGCGCGATTTTCAGGCGCAATACCAGAAATGCTCAGACTGTTTGCACCATAAGCCACGATTAGATCTTGCGCATTGGTGGCGAAACCCACCACCGCGAAGGGGCAGCGTTCACGCGCGCACAGCGCTTCAAACTCGGCAACATGTTCTACAGCCAAACCCAAAACATAGCGCTCTTGCGACTCATTGCACCAAAGTTGCATGGGCGACAAAGAAGCGTCGTCGCAGGGAATTTTTGCTAAATCAATAATGCCGCCCAT
>JAGNUI010000109.1 GCA_017987065.1 Arenimonas sp. | reverse complement strand
ACGTGCTATCTGGCGGGGTTAATGGTTTGTCGATAACGGAAATGCGCCAGTATTTGGAATATGTCGCCGACCAGCGCCTTGTTGCACTGGGCATAGGCAAGCTCTTTCACAGTAAAAATCCGTTCCCGTTTATGGATTTGCAAGACGTGCAGGAACTCACCAATTTCTTCGAACGCCGCGTGTCATCGTATCAAGTGGGTGTGAGTGGAACGGTTGAATTTGATCATGCGTTTTGAATATGCACTGGTAGGTTGGGGTAAGCCTGCGAACCCCAACGTAATCCTGCGTATGACTCATGCATTTCAATACATGTTGGGCATCGCCGTGCTCAGCCCAACCTACGTTTGACGAGGTGTTTGAAAATTACGGAAAATTAGGGACGGAGTGAGCTACCCCCGAATTTAGGACGGCCAATGGATATAATGGCACTTTGCAAGGCTCACTCATGCGCACTTTTCTATTCGATTATGACGGCACCTTGTGTGACACCCAAAATGCCATTGTGCAATCCATGCAATCTTTGTTTCACCATCACCGGCAACCAGTGCCCGATGACCTTACGCTTATGGTTTTGGTTAGTTCCGGCAAAACAATTCAAGAAAGTCTTAAAGCATTAGGCATTAAAGAAGACTTGATTGCAGATTGGGTCGGGATTTATCGTCGCTTGTATGCCCAACATGAAAATCTTGTGCGTTTATTCGATGGTGTGTTCGACACACTTGCGCATTTGCGCGCAACAGGAAACCGACTTGTGCTTGTCAGTAACAAAGGCCGTAAGGCGGTTGAAGCCTCTTTGAATGCATTTAAACTCAATGAATATTTTGATTTGGTTATAGCTGAAGAAATCGGTTTAGCAAAAAAACCAAGTCCTTTAGTATTCAGCGAGCGCATTTTACCCGTCTTTACCTCAGCAAAAAGTGAGCATTGTATCGTTGTCGGTGATACGGTCGTCGATTTACATTTTGCCAAACTGCTCGGCACACATTCGTGTTTTGCCAGCTATGGCTTTGGCAATCAAGCCGAATGCGAAACAGTGGGCTATACCCATCGACTGGATTGCATTGCCGATTTAATTGCGATTTATCCTTAAATGTAAGGATGGTGCGATTTCCATCCCTAATTTTTATTTGCCAATACAAAAACTCGAAAAAATCTTACCCAGCAACGCGTCCGCATCCATGTGCCCGGTGATGGAGCCAAGCGCGTTATGACCTAAACGCAATTCTTCGGCGGCCAATTCGGCTTGTGCCTGATTGCATAACAAAACAGCGCGTTGCAAATGCTCATTGGCTAAATCGAGTGCATCCAAATGCCGAACTCGGGCACTAAAGCTTCCAGCACCGGCTTCGCCCATGCCCGCCGCGCGCAACAATTCTTGTTTTAATGCATCCAAACCTTGGCCGTTTTTAGCTGATAGCCACAGATGCAGGCCATCTGCTTGCTGTTGGCGTTCAATGGCGTGGCCAGTCAAATCGGCTTTGTTGTGTAGCCACAAAATGGCTCCGCTACAATGTTTGACTTCTTCACGCAAATCATTAGCGCTGTGCTGGTTATCGTCCAGCACGGCTAGCACCAGGTCAGCTTTATCAAGCTCGCTGCGTGCGCGGCGAATGCCTTCCGCTTCCACGGTTTCTTGCGTATCGCGCAGGCCAGCGGTATCCACCAAGGTTAAATACAATCCGTCCACTTGAATGGTTTCGCGCAACAGATCGCGGGTAGTGCCGGCAATGTCGGTCACAATGGCGCGATCACTGCCGGCTAGCGCATTCAACAAAGAGGATTTACCGGCATTGGGCGCGCCCACAATCACCACATGCAGGCCGTCCATCAGACGCTTACCCTGCTCGGCATCAATGCGTAATTGGGTTAAATCTGTTTGGCAACGATGCAAAAGGTTTTGGATTTCGGGAGCGGCCAGAAAATCGATTTCCTCATCGGGAAAATCTAAGGCCGCTTCAATATAGACACGCGCATGCACAATTTTTGCGGTTAGTTCATCACAACGGGCAGAAAATACGCCATCTAAAGAGCGCCGTGCCGCACGTGCCGCGCTTTCTGATTGCGCGGCAATTAAATCGGCCACCGCTTCGGCTTGTGCTAAATCGAGTTTATCGTTGAGAAAAGCGCGCTCAGTAAATTCGCCAGGACGTGCTTCACGAGCACCTAAGCGCTTGCATTCTCGCAACAGAGCATTCAGTAAAGACGGGTTACCGTGCGCTTGCAGTTCCAAAACATCTTCGCCGGTGTAGGAATGCGGGCCCTGAAAATACAACACCACGGCATCATCCAAAACCTCGCCATGGGCATCATACAATTTGGTATGCAGCGCAAACCTAGCCTGCAGCATTTTTCCGGTTATCGCTTCGCCAATATTTTTTGCTAAAGGACCTGAGACACGAACAATGCCAACGCCAGCCGAGCCATGGGCGGTGGCGAGCGCGACAATGGTATCAATCGATGCCTTCATCGCGCTGCAATTTTAAACGTGGGCGGGGTTAGCAGCGAATTTTTTGGTCATATACCATTGCTGCGCCAAACCAAGAGCACCGTTGGTGACCCAATACAACACCAAACCGGATGGGAAGAAGGCCATCATCACACCAAAAATCAATGGCATGAAGGTCATCATTTTCTTCTGCAACGGATCCATTCCTGGGGTTGGTGATAATTTTTGGGTCAAGAACATGATGATTAAATTGAGCGCTGGCAAAATGAAATAAGGATCAGGATCGGTTAGATTTTGAATCCAGCCAATCCAAGGCGCTTGGCGTAATTCCACACTTTCCACCAACACCCAATACAAGGCCAGAAAAATCGGGATAGGAATCAGCATCGGCAAGCAGCCTGCCGCTGGGTTGATTTTTTCCTTCTTGTATAAATCCATTTGCGCCATAGCAAATTTCTGTCGGTCATCGCCGTAGCGCTCTTTCAGTGCTTCAATGCGCGGCTGAATAGCACGCATTTTGGCCATGCTTTGGTATTGTTTGGCTGAAAGCGGAAATAATAAGGCTTTTAAAATCACCACAATGGCAATAATAGCCCAGCCCCAATTGCCCAGTAGATCATACAATTTTGATAACAACCAAAACAGCGGTTGCGAAAGGAAACTAAAAATCCCGTAATCAACACTCAAATCCAATGCTGGATGAATAGCATTCATATGTTTTTGAGCTTTCGGTCCTAACCATAATTGATCTTCGCGAGCATAGGTTGCACCGGCAGGCACGACGGTCTCGTTGGAAACCCCGCGCACCACATAAACCGGATTGCTCGGATTGCCCGTGGTTGCCAATGAATAGGTTTGGGTATCGGTCTTATTTGGAATCCACACGGTCACAAAATGATGTTGCAACATACCAAACCAACCACCGGTCACCGATTTATTTGGGCTTTGCAGTACCCCATTATCCAGATAATCGGCAAATTTTACTTTTTCAAATTTGTCTTCATTGCTATACCAAGCCGAACCAATAAAACTGAACGAATCTGGATTCGTCAAGCCTGCATGTTTTGGTGGCGGTGGTGGCGCAATACGTTGCAATTGCTGATAGGCAAAGCCGGTCCATGGCTCAGTTCCCGGGTTGCGAATTTCTTGGGTTTGCTTAATATCAAACAAGCCGCGCTTGAAAACCAAGGTTTTGATTAACTGCACGCCAGTTGCTTCATCAGTCCATACAAATGGCACCGACAATTGATCTTGACCTTCAGCAAGCACGAAGGTGTTTTTTCCATCTACCGTTTGAAATAGGGCTTCGTGGGTGGGTGCGCTTTGTCCGCTTTTTGTTAACCAACCGGATTGTGCAATAAAGAAATCTTCGGGTTTATTGTTTAGTAAAGCGATATTTGGACTACCGACCGCTTTAGTTACAGGATAGGTCAACAATTCCGCACGAATAATGCTGACGCCTTTTAAATCGATGGTTAATCGAAAAACATCAGTTTGAATTTCAACCGTTTGCGCAACAACAGCGGGTGTTGTTGCAAGCAGTGTTGGCGTGGCAGTGCTCGCATTTGGCAAGCTTGGCAGACCAGGCAATGCGCCTGTTGGATTAACCGGACTCGCAACTGGAGTGGTTTCACCATTAGGCGTTGCAACGGTGGCTGGGCTTTGCCATTGTTGGAATAACAAAAAAGCAACCACTAGCCATGCTATCAATAAAAAACTGCGGGTTTGATTCATTTGGATCGTCTTTAATAAACTGTGTGCCGAGGCAAGAGCCTAATTTTACTGTGTTTAGCCAGATTGCGCTTGTTTTATTGCGGATTTTGTTCGGAGAGTCGATTTAGTAACTGAAGCAATTCAGCTTGAATCAGCTTATTGTCGACCGTTTTTGCACGTGCTTGCGCAACCAGAACATAATCGCCCGCATACAAGGCGTTATTTTTCCGAAAGACTTCCCGAGAGATTCGCTTTATCCGATTTCGTTGTACGGAAAGTGGCACTGCTTTCTTAGGAACAGCCATACCTAGACGCGCTAAGCAGGATTCGTTTTTTAAATAATACAAACGAAAAAAAGCGCCCGATAATTTCACACCGCTTTTAAATACGGCTTGAAATTCAGGCGCTGCACGCAATCGTGCTGCTTTCTTAAACGCATTTGGCAATGGCTTCACCACAACCAAATAAAACTCTTAATGCGTTAGACGCAAAGACGCGAACGGCCTTTAGCACGGCGACGGGCTAAAATTTTACGGCCATCAGCAGTTTTCATACGTGAACGAAAACCATGATCACGTTTACGCTTCAGATTGCTCGGTTGATAAGTACGTTTGGTTGCCATGATGGCACCTCAAATAAAGTTAGGGCTGAAATGAACTGGAAATTATAGCGGAATACAATACTAATCGTCAAGTCAATCATTGCTTGGCATTACCAGTCACAACAGGCTAGACTGAGCATTCTTATTAAGTTATCCACAAGAAGATTTAACAAAGCATGAACGTTTGGTCACAATGTTTACTCCGTCTTGAACAAGAATTTCCCATCGATGATGTGCATACTTGGCTAAA
>JAGNUI010000108.1 GCA_017987065.1 Arenimonas sp. | reverse complement strand
TTGTCAGCCCATCAATTAAAACAACTCCGCATTGCTGAAACTGAAAAATACGCACACGTTACTTTTTTCTTCAACGGTGGTTTAGAAATGCCAGTAGCTGGCGAAGATCGTATTCTCATTCCTTCTCCGAAAGTGGCCACCTACGATTTGCAACCCGAAATGAGCTGCCCAGAGTTAACCGAACATTTGACACAAGCCATTCGCTCGGCAAAATACGATGCAATTTTTTGCAACATTGCTAACCCAGATATGGTTGGCCATACCGGCAGTTTAGCCGCCGCCATAAAGGCCGCTGAAGCCGTTGATGTTGCTTTAGGCTTCATACGGCAAGCGGTTGAAGAGGTTGGTGGAGCTTTGTTGGTTACCGCCGATCATGGCAATGTTGAGATGATGCGCGACCCAATCACTGGCGAACCACATACCTCGCATACCGTTGGTCCTGTATATTTTGTGCACGTTGGCGGCTCAACGGCTTTGCGCAGCGGTGGTTCTTTGCGCGATATTGCGCCAACCATTTTGAATCTTTTAGGCTTAGATAAGCCACTCGAAATGTCAGGGCAAAGTTTACTTGAGTCTAAACAATGAAAAATTTATTATTGCTTAGCCTTTGTTTCGTTAGCATGCTGGCTTTGGGGCAAACCAAAACTTCTGCAGTTAAAAATACCGCCGATGCAGAAAAAAAGATTGCTTCCCTGCGCGTTGAGATTAAGTCGTTAAGTAAGGCGCAACAAGTGGTTGAAGAAAAGCGCAATAAAGAAGTTAAGCAGTTGCGTGAAATTGATCAGAAAGTGGCTCAAAGCAGCCAACAGCTTAATAGTGTGGCGTCCGAAATTACTGAGCAACAAGCAAAGCTCAATCAACTGGGCATTCAGCAACAACAGCTAGAAAAAAACTTGAGCGATCAAAAAATTCAGTTAGAACAGCTGATTCGTTCTGCTTACCGCTTAGGCGATAACAGTGAGCTAAAACATTTGTTATCCCAAGATAAGTTAGCAGAGGCGGCTCGTTGGTTGATCTATCATCAATATTTTGAAAAGGAGCGACAGAAAGAAATTCTTGCCTTGTCTTCGCAGCTACAACAGCTTGCTGATGTTCGATTAGCGGTAGAACAAGAAAAAATGACGCTTGCAAAGCAAAAAAACGAACAACAAAAAGTGGTTAGTGAGCTAAGCAAGCAACGCCAAGATCGTAAGCAAGTGGTTAGCAGCTTGGATGCAAAATACAATTCTCAAAAAGCTAAAATCAAAGCGCTCGGCAAAGATGAAAAAGCGCTGAGTAGTTTGTTGAGTAAATTAAAAAAAGCCGCTGCAAAAAGTAAGGCGCCTGTCGTAGTGGGGCGCCCGAGTAGTACCAAAACTGCGCCTAAAATTACACCTAAGAATTTGACTGGTTGGCCTTTAACCGGCACGTTGCTAGCAGGTTATGGCAATTCAATGCCTGATGGTAGAGCCAGCGAAGGCCTGCTGATAGCAGCCCCGGCGGGCACCTCGGTGTATTCCGTGGCAGCAGGGCGCGTGATTTATGCCGATTGGTTGAAAGGTTATGGCTTGTTGATGGTTATCGATCATGGTCGCGGCTATATGAGTTTATATGCCAATAATGATGCTTTATTTAAAGAGGTTGGCGAGTCGGTAGCTGCGGGTGAACGCATTTCTAGTGTCGGTTCATCTGGGGCACAAAAACGAGAGGCTTTGTATTTTGAAATGCGTTTGAACGGGCAGCCACAAAATCCCAATAATTGGTTGAAACCATGAGTAAAATTCTGCTCACTTGCACTTTATTGGTTTCCAGCACGCTACTTTTTGCACAGGAAAATTCAAAAGCTCAGGCCAAGCCAGTGGCAGCGGAAGCAAATGTGCCAGTTACAGAAATTAAGCATTTTGCCGAGGTCTTTCAATCCATTCGCGAAAATTATGTGGATCAATTATCAGACCAAGAAATTATGCAAGCAGGCTTACGTGGCTTGCTGGCCGACATTGATCCGCACAGCAGTTATTTGTCAGTCAAACAAGCACAAAATTTCGAAGATCTGAGTGAAGGTGGCTATGCCGGCATTGGCATTGAAAGCGATGAACGTGATCCAACACGTATACGAGTTGTCGCGCCATTTGATGATACGCCCGCACAGCGTGCTGGGTTACTAGCTGGAGATTTTATTACTGCCATAAATGGTGTGCCAGTAAACAATGAAGTTGATGAGGCCAGTCCAAGTCGTTTGCGAGGAAAGCCTGGCACAACAGTGGTTTTAACCATTGTTCGGCAAGGTGAAAAATTGCCGTTTGATGTTGCCATTGGTCGTGAAATTATTTCAATTCAAAGTGTCAAAGCACGCTGGCTCGAGCCTGGCTATGCGTATTTCAGAATTAGCGCCTTTCAAGGCGATACCGGTTTAGAATTTCGAAACCAGTGGAATAAATTAAAAACCAGTGCCAATAATTCAAAATTGAATGGTTTGATACTAGATTTGCGAAGCAATCCTGGCGGCTTAATTACAGCCGCCGTAGATGTGGCAGACGAGTTCTTGTCGAATGAGGTGATTGTTAGCTTGAAAGGCAGAAATGCATTAAATAGCAGCAGTTATTATGGCAAGCTTGGGCAACAATTCGAGGGCGTGAAAGTGCTGGTTTTGCAAGATGCTGGCAGTGCCAGTGCTTCCGAAATTTTAGCAGGCGCACTTCAAGATCATAAGCGAGCAACCATTATGGGCAGCCGAAGTTTTGGTAAAGGCTCAGTACAAAATATTTATTATCTTGATAATGGCGATGCTTTTAAAATCACCACGGCGCGCTATTACACGCCGAATAACCGTTCTATTCAAGCCGAAGGCATCGTGCCTGATGTGTTATTGGCAGGAAGCGAGAAAAAAGGCTATACCGAAAAGGATTTACCAAAACATATTAACGGTGGCACTGAAAATAAAAATAAAGCAGAATCAGGCATTGTTTTGATGGGCGATTCATACATTGATAAAGCCTTGGCGTATTTAAAACTACAAAAATAAAAAAACCGCTCGAAAGCGGTTTAAAGCTAAATATTTTTCATATTACATAAATTGCATCGTTTATTTTTTTATTAGACGAACAATAAAGATTAGAATGACGGCACCAATGACCGCGGTGATAAAACCGCCAAAATCGCCGCCGATAGTGATACCTACTTTAGGCAATAACCAACCGCCTAAAAATGAGCCTAAAATGCCTACAACGATATCGCCAATTAATCCGAAACCGCCGCCTTTCATTATCACGCCCGCTAGCCAACCGGCTAAAGCACCAATCGCTAAAAAAATAATCAAGTCCATTACTCTCTCCAGTCATTAAAATATACGATTCGTTGAATTAGAAATCTCAACAACATGACTTTACATGGCTAATTTATATTAATTGTTAAGTAATTGTTTTGAAGTGATAAAGCCGTTTAAGGCCACGATAAACCAGCCAAATCACCACAATAATGCCTAGTACTGGTATGAATAATGCAAGCAGAGTAAGCACAATTGAGCCAAGCCCTTCACCGCTTGAAACAATGGGATTTGCTAAGCCGCCAGTTGGAATACCCACCGCAGCGCGCACAGCGCTTGACCCGAAATGTACGATGGAAGAAACACCGCCACCAGCCACAATCGCTAAGGTCCATTTCAAGAATGGCGAAATATCGCCAAGCGTTGAAGCGGTAAGAATGGTGCCGGCTGCTGCCGCTGCCGGAGCAAGCACAACATCAAGTGCATGATCTAGCCAAGGAATGTAGTACGCGCCAACTTCTACCAAACTAGCAACACCAAAGGCCAGCATCGCTTGCCAACTCGCCAACCACGCGAAGCTTTCGTTTAAAGGAATCAACCCGTAATATCCAGCAGCGCTCATGCCCAATAGTGGAATAAACACGCGCAGGCCAGATGCTGCACTTAAGCCGATTCCCACCAGCACGCCAATTAATGATTCCACATACACCTCGTGTTGATTAGCTTGGTTTTACTGCATACTAGCTTATTCTGAATAATTCGTTTTCACAAACCGTATGGAAAATCACAATCAAACCTTAAGCCGTAAAGACATCAACACGCTAGGGCTCTCTGCGCTTGGCGGGGCACTGGAATATTACGACTTTATTATTTTCGTTTTTTTGGCGGCCAGTATTGGGCAATTATTTTTCCCGCCAGATATGCCTGAATGGTTGAAGCAATTGCAGGTGTTTGGCATTTTTGCAGCGGGTTATTTAGCGCGGCCAATCGGTGGCTTGCTCATGGCACATTACGGCGATTTAATCGGCCGAAAACGCATGTTCACGTTTAGTCTTTTTTTAATGGCGGTGCCCACATTCATCATGGGCTTATTACCCACCTACGCACAGATTGGTATTGCGGCACCCATCTTGCTATTACTGATGCGCATCTTGCAGGGCGCGGCGGTGGGTGGTGAAATTCCTGGTGCTTGCGTGTTTGTATCTGAACATGTGCCGAAGAAATTTGTTGGTTTGGCCAGTGGTACTTTATTTTCAGGCTTCACCACCGGCATTTTGCTTGGCTCATTAGTGGCGATGGCAATTAATACGCTATTTCCGGCACAAGCCGTTTTGGATTTTGCGTGGCGCTTGCCATTTTTATTGGGTGGCGTATTCGGTGTATTTGCTCTGTATCTGCGTCGTTGGTTAGAAGAAACGCCCGTGTTTATAGCCATGAAAGCAGACAAAGCGCTGGCCAGCGAGTTGCCCTTAAAAAAAGTGTTGCGCGAGCATAAAGCCGAAATCTGGCCCAGTATGTTGCTCACCTGGTTTCTAAGCGCAGGCATTGTAACGGTAACTTTGCTCACGCCGTCCATTATGCAAAATCAGTTTCAGTATTCGGCACACGATGCCTTATTAGCCAATAGCATTGCCATTGTGTGCTTAACAGCGGGCTGTATTTTTTGGGGTTGGTTAGCAGATAAAATTGGCGCGTATCGTGTGTTGATGTTGGGTTCAACATTGTTGGCACTTTCAAGTTTTGCCTTTTACCAAAGTTTGCCAAGCGATTTAAACCACACGATTATTCTATACAGCGCTTTAGGCTTTAGTTTAGGCTCGGTAGCGGTGGTGCCGATGATTTTAGTAGCGCTGTTTCCGCCGGCGGTGCGTTATACCGGTTT
>JAGNUI010000107.1 GCA_017987065.1 Arenimonas sp. | reverse complement strand
AATACCGATATGCAATTCCCGGCTAAAGGTATTATCGAGGCGATTAAAACCGCATTGAATGGCCAAGAACCCATGCAAGTTTCCGGTACCGATTTGGCTTTAGCGTTAATGGGTGATGCGCTCGCCACCAATTTACTCATGCTCGGTTTTGCTTGGCAGCAAGGCTTGGTGCCGTTGTCGTTTGAATCGATTATGCGCGCCGTTGAGCTAAATGGTGCCGCCGTTGAAATGAACAAAAAAGCCTTCGCCTGGGGCCGAATGACTGCGCATGATATGAGCGCGGTGGTATCTGCGGCCGGCTTAAATTCGGCCGTCAATGCGCAACAATTTTTATCGGGTTCCGCGCAAGCCACCGAACTGGCTTTTGTTGGCGAAGGCAAAGTCAGCAAAACATTGGAAGAAAACATCGCGATCCGCGCCAAGTTTTTAACCGAATACCAAAACAGTGCTTACGCCACGCAATACAGCGATTTTGTCGCGAAAGTGCGTGACGCCGAACAGCAGCATTCGCATGAATTCACTGGTCTTAGCGAAGCGGTCGCCAAATATTTGTTTAAGTTAATGGCCTATAAAGACGAATACGAAGTGGCGCGTTTATACAGCAGTCCGGCTTTTTTGAAGCAGATTGAAGATACCTTCGAAGGCAAAGTCAGCATTCACATGAATCTGGCACCGCCCATGTTTGCCAAAAAAGATGCCAACGGGCATTTAATCAAACAAGAGTTTGGTGCCTGGGCATTGCCAGCCATTAAAACCTTGCGGCATTTGAAATTCCTACGCGGCACTGCGTTTGATGTGTTCGGCAAAACCGAAGAACGCAAAATGGAACGCGCCTTGATTGAAGACTATAAGCAAAGCATTGAAGCCATCTTGCCGAAACTAACGGTCAGTAATCATGTGCAGGCCGTGCAGTTGGCACGCTTGCCAGAACACATCCGCGGCTTTGGGCATGTCAAAGAAAAGCATGTGTCGAAAGTAAAAGCGCAGTGGGCCGAGTTGATGACGAAGTTTGCTTAAACCTTGCGTGATGCTGGAAATGAAAACGCCTCCAATCGGAGGCGTTTTCAAATTCACAATTTGGCAAATGCTTACTTCATCCCTACAATCTCTAAAAACTCGGCCCGCGTGAGTGCATCTTCGCGGAATGATCCCAACAATTTACTGGTGACCATACTGACGCCAGACTTGTGTACGCCACGGGTGGTCATGCATTCGTGCTTGGCTACAATCACCACACCCACACCTTTCGGCTGCAATACGTCTTGAATACAACGGGCAATTTGCGCGGTCATTTTTTCTTGCACTTGCAAACGCTTGGCGTAGGCTTCCACCACACGCGCGAGTTTGCTGATGCCGACCACGCGACCATTTGGGATATAGCCAACATGTGCGACACCGATGATCGGTGCCATGTGGTGTTCGCAATGCGATTCAAATTCGATGTCGCGTAAAATGACCATCTCGTCGTAGCCTTCCACTTCTTCGAAGGTACGTTTCAGATATTGTTCGGGCTTCATGTCGTAGCCACCAAACCATTCTTTATATGCTTTCGCTACACGTGATGGCGTATCCAATAATCCTTCGCGAGTCGGATCATCACCAGCCCAACGCAACAGCAGGCGAATCGCATCTTCGGCTTGATCTTGGCTAACCACTGACGGTTTGGTCGCTACGATTTTCTTAGTGGCCATAACGGCTCCTCATTTAGATACAAACATTATCACCGATTGGATGTGAAGATTTCATCCATAAGGTCTTACGCCATGCCAAGCCAATGGCCGCTGCCAAAACCAAACTGGCGAGCAGGAATGCCGCACCCGGAATCTGCATCGGAGCCTTTTGACTGATAAACAAGGCAAAGGTGTGCGTGAACAAGAACGGCGCAAAGATGCCAGCCAAACTGGTCATTGAAGCAATAGCGCCCTGCAGTCCGCCTTGCTCATCGGCATGCACTTGCTTAGTGATAATGGCTTGCAATGATGGATTAGCCAGACCCCACAGCGCCAACAACGGAATGGCCAACAATGAAAGCATGCCGGTATTGGCTAAACCTTGCCAAGCGAAACCCAGCATGCCGAAAAATAACCCGAACAGCAGTGCTTTGCGTTCGCCAATTTTTGGCACTAAGCGACGAATCAAAAAAGCTTGTACAAACACATTGCAAATACCCACGAGCCCGAGCACGTATCCAACCTGTTGTTCGCCCCAACCATAACGGTAATCGGCATACAACACAAACGTGCTGGGCAGTACGAAATGCGCAAGTTGGCTTAGAAATGCCACGGCAATGAGACCAAGCACCGCAGGGTATTGTTTCAACACCAACAACACACCTAATGGATTGGCGCGTTTCCACTCAAAACGTTTAGTGCGAGATGCAACCGGCAAAGATTCCGGCAGCACAAATAGACCATATAAGAAATTTAAGGCCGCCAAGCCCGAGGCCACATAAAATGGCAGCCGTAAATCGATGCCACCAAGCATGCCACCTAATGCCGGCCCAATCACAAAGCCAATACCAAATGCTGAGCCGAGCATGCCGAATGCGGCGGCACGTTTTTCAGGTGCGGTCACATCGGCTAAATACGCGTTAGCCGTACTAAAGCTCGCCGAGGTCATCGCGGAAATAACACGACCTATAAAAAACATTGGAATGCTGGTGGCTAAAGCCATAAAAGTGAAATCAATGGCCAGCCCAAAACAAGAAATCAGAATCACGCGACGCCGGCCGTAACGATCAGATAAGGCGCCTAAAATAGGCGCAAACACGAACTGAATCGCTGAAAACGCCACGCTGAACCAACCCGACATCATCGCGGCCGCACCGAAATCGTAGTGGCCGATATTTTTAATCAAATGCGGTAAAACCGGAATGATTAATCCGAACGCGAGGATATCAATTAATACCGTAAAAAATATAAATATTAATGCCGCACGGCGTACCGGCGGTGCAATCAACTCACTCA
Organism: Arenimonas sp.; assembly: GCA_017987065.1. GTDB lineage: Bacteria > Pseudomonadota > Gammaproteobacteria > Xanthomonadales > Xanthomonadaceae > Arenimonas. The sequence continues at coordinate 2,225 of JAGNUI010000107.1, read as the reverse complement.
AGAAATATCCTTAATTGCTTTTTTTTCAACGTCTTACTCGTCAACCGTTTCATCGGTTAATACCGTCATGCCTGTGCTATTGCCATCCAAATTAATGGCTTCATCGGTCAACAGCATAGTACTGCCGGTTTTAAGCTCCGTATAAACCAATTTGGCAAAATCAACAGGCACCACAATACGTTGCATGGCCTTGGTGTCTAAACCCGTTTGTATCTGGGCACCGCCATTGGGCACATTCACCTGCATCCAATTCAACTCATTTTGACCCGGAACAATGCGGCTGGGTTCGTTACTTTCACCATCTAACACCACATACGCTTGACTACCAAACGGCTCTTTACCAACCACGCCGATTTTCGAGCGGCCGATTTCAATACCATTACGCAATACGATGACCAGTTGATTCTTGGTACTGATTAAAACAGTCACCGGGCCAAACAACGATTTCAAAGGCTCCCAGCGATAATCTTCGTAGATGGATAGCGGTGGCACATCTCGCACGGTGCCATCTCTGTTTATCGATTGTGCAAAAACATCCGGATTAACGAGTTTTTCTGGGCCAGCCGTTTTATCATTACTCACAATAACGGTCATACCTAATTCGGTTTCGGCAAATAATCGCTTCGAAAATCCATCCGGCAAACGCACGCAACCGTGCGAGGCAGGGTAGCCCGGCAAATTACCCGAATGCAGGGCAATCCCATCCCAGGTTAAGCGCTGCATATAAGGCATTGAAGCAGCATTGTTTTTTGAATCTTTGTAAAGATTGGATTTATGGTCTTTATTTTTTTGCAAAATGGTGAACACACCGGTGGGTGTTTCATAGCCTTTCTTGCCAGTACTGACCGTGGTGACACCAACACGAATGCCGTTACGGTATAAATACGCTTTTTGCTGGGTAATACTCACCATCAACAAGGTTGGGCCTTCGGGCACCGCATCGGCATACCATAGCCACTGGCCCGGCTTCAGCGCATCTACCGGTGTATTGGCCGGCATAGGTTCCGTAGCACTTTGTGCAAAAGCGCTAGTAATAGCGAAGGACAAACAAATGGCAAGTGCAATTTTTTTCATAGGATTTACTGATTAAAAATGAATTAGAGGATACGGCAAAATACGGCTTTCAAATACCGGCTTTCTTTCACATGCGCCATGTACGGGTGATCAGCACCAGCGCCGGAGACTTTCAAAATCTGCGCACGACGGCCAGCAAAAAACGCGGCGCGCCGAATCATGTCGAGGAAATCTTCTTCACTCACTAATCCGGTGCACGAACAACTTAATAAAATACCGCCCGGCTTGACCACACTCATCGCCAGTTTGTTCATGTCGTTGTATTTTTTCAAAGCACCAATAACTTGCTCGCGATCGCGGGTTAATTTGGCAGGATCTAAAATAACCACATCCCACTGATCGCCACGCTCAGCGGCATCGCGCAGATAGGGAAATAAATCCGATTGTACGAATTTCACTTTGGCATCATTGAGATAGGCATTTTTTCGGGCAATCTCGAGAATCTCTTCGTCCAAATCAATGCCGGTTACCTCGCTGGCACCGCCGCGCGCTTTGGCATAAATAGCAAAACCGCCGGAATTACAGCAAATATCCAGTACGGATTTATCTTTGCAAAGTGTCGATAAGTATTCTCTATTATCGCGCTGATCGGCGAAAAAACCGGTTTTATGGCCAGAGCCCGGACTGGCGTTAAATTTCAAGCCATGCTCGGTGATGATGCTCGGCTCTGGCGCATCGGCGGAATTAAAATCGAAGCTTTCTTGCTTTTGCACGTTTTCAACGGCGAAGCTGTAAAAACGACAACCGGGGAATGCTTCGCGAAGTGCTTGATAAATCCATTCGCGATAACGAAATGCGCCGGCCGAAAAAAATTCAACCACTAATAAATCGCCATAACGATCAACCACCAAACCCGACAAACCATCGCCTTCGGAGTGAATCACTCGCCAGGCATCGGAGATGTCATCCAGTTTCAATAACTCACGACGCATCGCTACCGCTTCTTTGACTTTTCGGGTGAAAAAAGCTTGATCGACGGCTTCATCATAATCTTCGGTGAGCACACGCAAGGCAATCCGCGAGTGACCGTTATAGAAACCCCGGCCGACCCAATGGTTGGTGGAATCGACAATATCAACGATGGTGCCTGGCCGTGGCTTCACTTCAGGCTTCTCGACCATCTTCTGGAAAATCCAAGGGTGAGTCGATTT
>JAGNUI010000106.1 GCA_017987065.1 Arenimonas sp. | reverse complement strand
ACATTGGCTTTATCGCCCTGGTGGTTAGCGACCATGTAATCGACACCATCCAGATAGTCTTCCAGTTCCGGGTGGCCCATCTGCCGGTAAATCGCCGTGCGCCAATCGCGGCCATAGCCTTCCGAGGCGCGGTAATCCATGTCGAGCACCACGTAGCCTTGCTGCACCAACAGATTGTGAAACATCTGTTCGCGATAATAATTCGGATAGCGGCTGCTGACGTTTTGCAGATAGCCGGCACCGTGTACGAACATCGCAATCGGGTATTTTTTGCCGGCTTCAAATTGTGCTGGCTTGTAGAGTTTGGCCCAAATGACACCCGCGCCATGTTTTGAAGGCACTTGCACGTATTCCGGCTCAATCCAACTACGCGCCTTAAACTCAGCCGCACGCGTGTCGGTTATTTTTTTGGCCTCACCATTTTGTGCGTTCACAACCGCCAATTGTGGCGGCAAATAACTGCCAGAATAACGCACAGCCAGTTGTTGATCATTCGGCGCTAAGGCAAAATCTTCCACGCCATCTAGGGCGGTGATTTCTTTCAAATCCGAACCATCGGCATTAACGCGACAGACTTCGTAATCGCCAGGCCATTTTCTATTACATAAAAAATAGGCTTGTGAGCCAGTTGTGTTCCACTGCACGGAACTGGCCTCAAAATTTCCAGAGCTTAAGGCTTTAGTCGATTTTCCTTCGCCCATATACAGATGGCTATTACCGCTTTGTTCGGATAAATACCAGAACTGGTTATTAGGCAAGAAACCAAATTCGTTAAAACTCCAGTTAATCCAAGCATTGTCGGTTAAGCGATGACGTGTAGTTAGGCTAGCATCAGAAAAATTGACTCCGGCTAGCCAACGGTCTTTGTTATCAACGGCACGGACCATCACGGCAACGTGGCTGCCGTCAGCGCTCCATGTAATAGGAAAGTCCATACGAACCGGGCGATTACCTTTCAAGGCATCCAACTTCTGTGCTTTACGAAGTGTTGCGAGTGGGTCGGTACTAATTCCTGCGAGTTTAGAAAAGTCGAGTTTGGTAACTTTTTGAGTAGCCACTTCAACCAGCCATAGGGTTTGTGGCAGAGGATCGTTGCGGCCAACGCGGGTGCGTACTTCTTCAATTTCTACAAAACCACTTTCATTAACATACAAAGGCATTTTGTCGGTTTGACCTTCGTCAGCGCCTTTTTCTTGGGTAATCACCAGGGCGAAACGGCCATTGGGCGATAGTGAGCTAGTCGAAATGCTCAGTGTTTTATCCAAATAGGCCGTTTTAAGCTCGGCGCCTAAAGCGCCACGTGTTGCGTCGCGATCTTGCTTGAGCAACTCGCGTTCCTGTTTTTGCCGCGCTAAGGTTGCGATTAAGCGCAATTCGTGTTCATTGGCAGCCGTTGGTTTATTCGGTTTGTTTGGATTATTTTCGGTTTTTAATTGTAAAAAGGTTTCGATTAAGCCATTACTACGCCAGACAAACCAATCGTTAGCGCGGCGGAAATAAACACTCGCGCCATCGTCTGAAAATTGCGCGGAAGATTCATTTTCTGCCGATTTTGTGATTTGCACCAGTTGATTATTGCTCAGGGTTCGAACAAAGACATCGCCCTCACGAATAAACACCGCGCGATTTTTTGTTTTATCAAAGCGTTGATTGGCCTCATCAACCTGCGCCCACGCTTGATTTTCAACACGCACACTTGGCGCATTTGTATTGCTGAGCTGATAGGTTGCGCGCACCGGCGAGCCTATTAATTTTTGTTGATAGAAAACGCTTTGGCTATTCGCAGACCACCACGCAGATTCAATTGGCGTGCCAATCCAGTCTGGATTGGCCATGGCTTGATCGAGTGAAATAGGGGTTTGCGCCATCGTGTTGGCACTCAATAAAGTGGCACTTAATAAAAAAACCCGTGGTAAAGTCATATAAATTCTCAATTCAACAAGATATATAGAATATCAAACTCCAAAGCCCTTTCCTGAATTGTGTTTGTAGTGGACAATTACACAAAGGCTTCGGACTGTTTATGCGCGTTTTTGTGTATCAATCTCAAAAAAAACCAGGTACCTATTTGTATCTTGGGGTAGCTGACGGTTTTAATCAGGTTCCTGATCGCATTCAAAATCCATTATTACCTTGGCAGCCTGCTTTAGATTTTGAATTAAGCCCTGAGCGAAAACTGGCACGCATTGATGCCGAAATTTTAATGCGAAATCTTCAAGAACACGGCTTCTATCTCCAGTTTCCAACCACGGTGCTTGATCCCTTGGTGGCGGGTGGGGTTGGCGATGGTTGAGTTTTTTATTTTGGCTTTGCAATTTGCCGTGTTTCACGGTGTGTTGATTGAATTGCTAAAAGCCTATATGCATCGAAAGGATTGGCAGTTAAAGCCCGCCATTAAATCAGCCGGCATGCTTGTGTTGTTTTGGGGTTTACTTCAGTCTGTGCTGGCAGTGCTGTTGCTTTGGCCAACACAAGCCTTGCAACAAACGCATAGTTTGAATTCAGTGATTGCCTTGGCGCTTATTTTCGGAATGGTTCTATTCGGAATGCAACGCCTGTGGCCAAACTGGGCAAGTTTGCAGCAAAATTATTTACTCGGATGGCCGCACTTAGATCCGAAAGGGCCGGCCTTTGGTTTTTGGCGCACGTTTGCGGTTGCATTAATTTTACTATTGTTAGCAATTCCGGCTTTTTTAATCGCCATTTCATGGGCCTTTTTGCCAACCGAATACAGCTTATGGCTCATTCCTTACGCAATTTTAGCCTGCGTATTTCATGTGATTAGCCTTAAAGTCCCGCTGCCTGTCTTGCAACCATTGCCTGAAACTGTGCAAAATTCAGCAGCGCTCAATACACGGATAACGCTCGACCCAGACCTTCTATTATTGCAGGCCATCCAAAATGGCCAGGTTGATCAGGCTTTGCAAGCACTAGAAAATGGCGCCAATCCACACCAGTTGCAAAGTAATCATGCCAAGGACCAGCGCAGTGTCATGATGATGGCCAGCACAATCAGTGATTTGCGCTTATTGCGCACCTTGATTTCGCGCGGGGTTGATGTCAATGCATTTTATTCAGGCTTGAATCCGCTGTTGTCAGCCACGCGTGATAGTTGGCACGGTCGTTCCGAAGCGGTCACCATGCTGCTAACCAATGGTGCACAAACACAAGTAGCCGATCGTGATGGTAATAGCCCATTGCATTTTGCGATGCGCAGCACTGATCCTGCTGTTGCTGCCCTGTTGCTCGATGCTGGCGCAGAAAAAGAAGCCATAAATAAAGAAGGCTTCACCCCCTTAGCATTGGCTTGTCAGGCAGCCAACTGGCGTTTGGCGCGTTATATGTTGGAACGAAAAGCCAGTGTTGAGCCTCTGCTAGCGGTGCCGGTATTAATTGCCGCCGCCGGTGCTGAAGATGATGAAATTGGCATTCGTTTGTTGCATAAATACAAAGCAAAAATTGATGTTCGTGATAATCAGCAACGAACCCCTTTGATGATTGCGGCGCAAGCCGGATTAATTGAAGTGGTAAAGGTTTTACTCGAACTTGGCGCCCAAATTAATGCCCAAGATGAGGCGGGTTTAACGGCCTACATGCTTGCCGCACAAAGTGGTGAAGTGGCCATCGTCAACGAATTACAGGCTTCCAGCAAACTAAACCGAGCAATAGTCGATTTACAAGGTAAAACGGCTTTGGATTATGCCCTGTCAAAAGGCTGTTGGAATGCCGTTGCCATTATGGATTCAAGTTATCCAGTTCCAGAACATATTCAACAATCCCCTGACCAAAAACAGCCCATCACCAGCTTGCAACTTTTACAGCAAGCCCTGGCGGCTGGCGATATCAAAACGGCTGAAAGCATCATGCAGGCCGGTATGCAACTGAGTCAGGCTGAAATGTCAGATTTACTCTATGCCTATTGTCAGGTTCAGCCTCGGCTTGCGTTGTCTTGGCTGTTGCAGCAAGGCGGGCATTTATTTTGCCAAAATACAGCCGGTGTTTCTGTTTACCAACGTTTGATGCAAACCAATCAAAATCAAGGTTCGGTGTTGTATTATTTTCTGGCCAATGGCCAAGCCATCAGTGGCGCCGGTAGTTTAGCTATTTATCTGGAATCTTGTTTGTTGAATGATTTTAGTCGACGCTTCGATGAACAATTGGCACTCTATTTATTACAACAAGGCGCCTGTCCTTTTAGTTCAGCCACCGAAACCAGTGCACCACCTTTAACGATTGCCGTGCGCTTGGGTTGGTTGCGATTAACTAAAGCTTTATTAGAACTTGGTGTGGATGCCAATAGCACCGACAACGGTGGTATGACGGCCTTACATTTTGCCGCCCAGCTTGGGCGGCTGAGCTTTATCGATGAACTGATTAAACACGGCGCGGTGCCAGAAAAACGCGCCATCAGCGGGCAATCAGCGCTAGGTTTGGCTTTAATTCAAGGCGCTCAAGATTGTATTGCGGCCCTAACGTGGGTGCATTGGCCATTGCCAGGCCGCCGACTTCGCAACAGCGATCTGCCAAGTGCTGTATTAGCTAAAGACATTGTGGCAGTGAAGAAATTACTTGGTTTAGGCATCGATGTTAACGGCTTTGATCAAAAAGGTTCAACGGCCTTAATTCACGCCAGTGGGCAAGGTTTAATGGACATGGTGCAATTATTAATCAAGCACGGTGCCGATTCAAAAATCGCTGCGCAAGGCGGCGCCACAGCTTTGTGGGCTGCCATAAGCCAAGCGCAAACTGAAATTTTGGCTGTCTTGTTGAATGAAGGCGCAGATGCGAATCAATTGGTCGGTGGTTTTCCACCATTGAATTTAGCTTGCTTTAGTGGCTCGGCAGAACAAGCGTCTTTGCTTATAGAATATGGCGCGCAAATTGAAACGGTGGATTCGCAGGCACAAAATGCCTTGCATGCCTGCGCGGTTTATTTAAGTTCTGAAAAAGCGCGCTTGGATTCTGTCATTCTTGTTGATGTGTTAATTCGAGCCGGTGTTGCTTACCAAGATCCTGACTCGCTTGGGTTGACCCCGCTGCATTTACTCTGTGGTGCCAGTTTGCAAAAAGCACAAACGCTAAAAGAGGGTTTAATACTCTCCGCGCTTGAGCGCTTATTGCAAGAGCCAATCAGCATTGATTGTGTGGATGCCCGAGGCTTTACGCCCCTGCACCATGCCTCGGCACGCGG
>JAGNUI010000015.1 GCA_017987065.1 Arenimonas sp. | reverse complement strand
TTGGCTCTTGGCAATAATCTAGAAATTTTAAATACGTTGAAAAGTTTATTTAAAGCTGAACTGCCCAGCATGCTTGATCAAATTAATCAGAGCTATGTTTTAGGTAATTTTTCGAAAATCTCTGAGATTTTACACAAATTAAAAGCCAGTTGTGGCTTTTTAGGTGCCAATCAATTATTAGCCGAATGTGATGCCTTGGATTCGAATATTTGTCAGGAGCGCCTCGATTCCTTTCAGAAAATAGCGTTGCAAACATGGGAGTCTATTTAACTGTTTTACGGCTTAAATCGCTAATCATTTGCCAACTTCGTGGCTGGGTGTTGCCAATATGTAGGCTAATAACTTGATGCATGATTTGGCGCCACTGCAACAGTGATGACGGAGAAGGCAAACGATCTTCGTTAAAATCTATGATATCTTGGCCCCGAATAACCCCAGGCTCATTGCTTAAGGCATTGATTATGCCCAAATCTGCATGCACCCGATAATAACTATCTGCATTTACCGAAGTGCCTTTTGCCGTGAATGTCCATGGCGCCATATAGCCTAAATGAATCATTAAATCGCGTTCAAAACGACGCACCAACCAAGCCAAATTAGCATCGAACTCAAGCACGTTTCTGGTGCGCAACAATAGCTCAAATAATTCCGGATCGGGATCTTGTTTAGGACACAGTTTTAGCACTAATTCATTAAAGTACAAGCCAGCCATAGAGCGCTCGCCGTCTAGCATTAACGGCGCTGAAAGCAGCTCGGCTTGATTCAAATAGCCTAATTCCGACTTTTGTTGATAACATATTTTGAGGTGCTGCAAGGCTTGCAATTGCGTTCTTAGAATATGTTTTTTAGCGCCCGTAACGCCACGCGCAATAAGCGAAATAACCCCGTAATCTTGGGTTAATATATCGAGTTGCAGACTTGTCTCGCGATAAGCACGCTTATGCAAAACGATGGCTGGTTGCCAATCAACACGCATTTAATCACTATAGCCAAATCGATTTAAAGCGGCTTCGTCATCAGACCAGCCATCACGAACACGGCACCAGGTTTCCAAAAATACTTTAGCGCCAAATAATTTTTCCATGCTGATGCGTGCCGAAGTGCTGATAGATTTAAGTCGTTCGCCACCTTTACCGATGACTATCGCTTTTTGACCTTCACGCTCCAGCCAGATGACGGCGCCAATACGTAGCAAGCTGCCATCCACTTCAAATTTTTCTATTTCAACAGTTGCGGAATATGGCAACTCATCGCCTAAGCGTTGCATTAACTGTTCACGCACCATTTCACCGGCTAGAAAGCGCTGGCTTTTATCGGTAATTTCATCTTCGCTATATAAAGCTTCCGATTCCGGCACGAATTTCAGCAATGTTGTAATTAAGTCTTGCGTGCCTTTATTTTTAAGCGCCGAAATCAATTGCACAGATGCGAATTCGCGGGTTTCAGTTACTTCTTTGATAAACGGCAATAAGCCATCTTTATCTTTCATTTTATCTATTTTATTAATGACCAAAACTACCGGCACATCGGACTCTTTCAGTGCTTGATAGGCTAAAGCATCATCACTATGCCAACGGCCAGCCTCAATCACTAAAACTGCCACGTGCACATCAGACACGGCGCCACGTGCAGCACGATTCATATAACGATTCATGGCACGCGGCTGCTTGGCATGAATGCCAGGGGTATCTACTAAGACTAACTGCCCATTCGGAAAACTTGCAATTCCCAACATGCGGTGACGCGTTGTTTGTGGGCGCGAAGACACAATGCTGACTTTACTACCGACCAAGGCATTAATCAGCGTTGATTTACCCACATTCGGGCGGCCAATGACCGCGACAAATCCGGCACGATAAGCGGTGGTATCCATTGACTCTATCATTTACTTTGTCCTAATTGGATGAGCGCTTGCAGTGCGGCTTCTGCTTCTGCAGATTTAACCGACGAGCCCATGCCTAATGTTTGTATATTAAGTTGTTGCAACTGACACTGCACTTCGAATTGCCGCTGATGATCTGAACCTTGCGCTTGAATCAACTGATAAATTGGCAGTGCATGCTGCTTTGACTGAAGCCATTCTTGCAACCGCGTTTTAGGATCTTTGCCAGTTGATTTTGTATTGACCAACATCAATCGTTCGCCAAACCATTGTTGAACCAATTTCTGACACGATTCAAGCCCTGCATCAAGGTAGACGGCTGCAATAACTGCTTCCAGGCTATCGGCTAAAATAGAATCGCGACGATGACCACCTGTTTTCATTTCACCTGGGCCTAACTGCAATAAATCACCCAACTTATTTTCTCGGGCGATTTCGGCCAAGGTTGGCTCTCGAACTAAAATGGAGCGCGCATGGGTTAAATCGCCTTCGCTTGATTTAGGATACATCTGATACAACAGTATCGAAATGATAAATCCTAAAATACTATCGCCAAGAAACTCTAGCCGTTCATTGTGTGGCTTACCAGCACTACGATGCCGCAGCGCTTGTTCAAGCAACTGCGGATTATTGAAGTCTGGTATCAAAACATCACTCTACAGTTGCTTTCTGTGAAATTGGAAAAGTGCGCTCAAATTTAGCCACATAGTCCAAGTTGTACATTAATGGCTTACGAACTTCGTATTTTAAAACCAAAGATTTACCGTCTTTATCTTTGATGAACTTGACGTCTCGTTCTAAATTAATACTTTCTACATAGCTGATTTGAAAGCGACGATAAAGAGAATCACGGATTTTAGCAGGCGTTTCTTTATCAGCACCAGCCGCTTGTGTAACCGCTTTTATATCGTTAACCGCGCCGTAATATTCTGTATAAGTTGGGAAAAGCCGCATAAACAGATACGCAAAGAATCCGGCAATGACCAAAATCATGATGAAACTTAATAGTGTTATACCTTTTTGACTGCGTTTCATAAAATATCCCCTAGTCGATTTTAGTACCAATTCGTGAAGCATTAAAACTATCTGAACAAACCCAACCTGAACAATTTAACCAAATTAACATCGCACGTCCAACCAAATTTTTTTCTGGTACAAAACCCCATTCGCGACTGTCTGCGCTTCGGTCTCGATTATCACCCATCGCAAAGTAATGGCCTTCTGGGACAATCCAAGTATTATTGTTGCGATAACCCAAAGGAACGCCATCTAATTCAAGCATATTATGCGTCTTTCCTGGCATAGTTTCAGCAATAATCTTTGAACCGGTCATGTCACTGGAAAGTCCCTGACCTACAAAGATACCTACTTCTTGATAAGTAAACGGAACACCATTGACTGAAACGCGGTTTTCTTCAACGCTGATGGTATCGCCTGGCAAGCCGATGACGCGCTTGATGTAATCGGTTCCAGCGGTCGGATCGTTTTCACCCATGCCCGGATAACGAAATACAAAAACATCGCCACGCTTAGGCTCGCCTATTGCAACTATTTTTTTATTGATGACCGGCAAGCGAATCCCATAATTAAATTTATTAACCAAAATAAAATCGCCAATCAGCAGATTCGGCATCATCGAGCCAGATGGAATCCGGAAAGGCTCGGCAACAAAAGAACGCAAAGCTAAAACAAAGAACACTACTGGAAATAATGATTTAGCGTATTCAACCAAAACTGGTTCTTTTGCTTCTTTGTTGATAAGTAAGCGCGATTTTTCAAAGACTAACTTATCAATTAACCAAATTATTCCAGTGCTTGCTGCCAATAACGTTAGTATTAATGAAAAATCCAATTTCACGTGCAATCCTTATTTTTTATCGGTTGATAATACGGCCATAAAAGCTTCTTGAGGTATTTCAACTCGGCCGAATTGCTTCATTCTTTTTTTACCTTCTTTCTGCTTCTCGATTAATTTCTTTTTACGCGTTGCATCGCCACCATAGCATTTTGCCAAGACGTTTTTACGCATCGCTTTCACGGTTGAGCGCGAAATGATTTGTGCGCCAATAGCCGCTTGAATAGCGACATCAAACATTTGGCGTGGAATTAAATCTTTCATTTTTTCGCACAGTTCACGGCCTCTTCGATCGGCATGATTGCGGTGCAGAATAATCGACATGGCATCGACGCGATCGCCGTTAATTAGGGTGTCAACGCGCACAAACGGGCCTGCATCAAAGCGCAAAAAGTGATAATCCAGAGAAGCATAACCGCGAGATACCGACTTCAAGCGATCAAAAAAATCCATGACTACTTCGGCCATAGGCAATTCATAAGTAATCTGAACTTGGCTACCCATGTAGTTGATGCTTTGTTGCGAGCCGCGCTTTTCTTCACACAAAGTGATTACATTGCCAACATAATCCGGTGGCGTCAGAATGGTTGCCAAAATGATCGGCTCACGAATTTCTTGAATTTTATTAGTTACTGGTAGTTTTGCTGGATTATCTAAAGGCATCACGGAACCATCGGTGAGCAGTACCTCATAGATAACAGTTGGCGCGGTGCTAATGAGGTTTAAATTGTATTCGCGCTCTAAGCGCTCTTGCACAATTTCCATGTGCAACATACCCAAAAAGCCGCAACGAAAACCAAAGCCCATTGCTTCAGAGCTTTCCGGTTCATAATTTAGCGCGGCATCATTGAGCTTTAACTTTTCCAAAGCTTCGCGCAAAGCCGGATAATCCTCGGCATCAACCGGAAATAAGCCGGCAAAGACTCGCGATTGCATTTTTTGAAAGCCCGGCAAAGCCTCAGTGGCCGGATTCGAGTTGAGCGTTAGCGTGTCGCCAACCGGCGCGCCATGCACGTCTTTGATAGCCGCATTCACCCAACCCACTTCACCCGCGCCCAACTTAGCCAAGGCTTTACGTTTCGGTGTAAAAACCCCCACGGCATCCACTAAATGGGTACGCCCGGTAGACATCACTAATATTTTATCGCCCGGCTTAATTTCACCCTGAATAACGCGCACCAAAGACACCACACCGAGGTAATTATCAAACCAAGAATCAATAATTAGCGCTTGTAAATGACCGGTATCAACCGACTTTGGCGCTGGAATTCGTTTAACAATAGCTTCCAGCACATCTTTGACATTGAGGCCCGTTTTCGCAGAAATGGCGACCGCTTCATCAGCATCAATGCCAATCACCGCTTCGATTTCTGCTTTGACTCGTTCAATATCGGCTGTGGGTAGATCGATTTTATTGATTACAGGCACTACTTCCAAGCCCTGCTCGACCGCGGTATAGCAATTGGCCACTGATTGCGCTTCAACACCTTGTGCTGCATCAACTACTAATAAGGCCCCTTCACAAGCAGCTAAAGAACGCGAGACTTCGTAACTGAAATCAACGTGCCCAGGCGTATCAATAAAGTTCAGTTGGTAGGTTTGGCCATCAAGCGCGGTATAAGGCAAAGACACCGACTGCGCTTTGATGGTAATACCACGTTCACGCTCGATTGGATTTGAATCAAGTACTTGCGCCTCCATTTCACGTGCTTCAAGGCCACCACAAAGCTGGATGATGCGATCAGCTAAGGTGGATTTACCGTGATCAACGTGCGCGATAATAGAGAAATTGCGTATAAGATGCATGTGTGTGCTTTTGAATAATCTAGCCGTCTATTATCGCATAGACGGCCCATTCTGAGGCGCTTTTACGCCTCAGAATCAGATTGTTAAGGCATTTCTAAGACATAGATTCCGGTGCTTTGTGCATTTTGAATTAACAATCGAATTTGATCACCCGATTTTGCCGAAGAAAGTGCTTTATTAAAATCCGAAGGCGAATTAATTACTTGGCGCCCGACCTGCAAAATAACATCGCCTTTATTAATTCCCATTTGACCGAGCATGGGCTGGATAATTTGTACAATTTCTACGCCTCCTGAGGGCACACCAAGAGCAGAGCGTGTTTTTGGACTAACCTCTGCAATGGAAAAACCTAATTTACTGACATTTGCCGCTTCAGGCTTTGCAATTGGTTTTGCCTGCGCAGTTGCCAGGTTTTCATTTAAAGCGGTTAAAACAACCGAATAGGACTTTTGTTGACCATTTCGCAAGACATTAACTTGGGCCTTAGCGCCAGGCATTAAAGCGCCCACTAAAGGCGGGAGATCGGATGAGTTAATAATTTTTTGGCCATTAAAGGTGGTAATGATATCGCCCGGTTTAATGCCTGCAATAGCAGCTGGGCTGCCGTTTTGCACACTAGCCACAAATGCTCCTTCGGCAACTTTTAATCCTGTCTCTGTAATTTCTTCATTTTGAACATCGCGGACCTGCACACCTAACTGGCCCCGTTCCACTGAACCGGTTGACTTAATTTGCTCAACAGCATTCATCGCCACCTTAATAGGAATTGCGAAACTTAAGCCCATATAACCGCCAGAATTACTGAAGATTTGGGAATTAATACCAATAACCTCACCACGAGTATTCAATAATGGACCGCCAGAATTGCCTTGATTAATCGCCACATCGGATTGAATAAATGGCACGTAGCGTTGCGAGCCATCAATGCTCGGACGACCCAGCGCACTAATGATGCCCGCTGTTACCGAATGATCGAAACCAAAAGGCGAGCCAATGGCCACTACCCACTGTCCCGGTTTAACGATTTGTGAGTTACCGATTGTTAGAACTGGCAAGTTTGTAGCTTTTATTTTTAATACCGCCACATCCGTGGAGGCATCAGAACCAATTACCTCGGCAACAATTTCACGCCGATCGGCCAAATGTATAACGACTTTATCGCTACCCTCAATGACATGATGGTTGGTCAATACATAACCATCTGTTGAAATGATGAATCCGGAGCCAAAGGAAGTTCCTTGTCGTGGCTTTTGCGGCGCTGGTGAGCCTGGGCCGGGCTGACCAAAATAGCGCTTAAAAAACTCTTGCATCTGTTCATCTTGATTTGGATTCTGACCGAGCTCTTTCGAGGCATTGGTTGAACCCATTGTGGCTTCAACACTCACAACAGCAGGAGATGTACGTTCAACTAAGGCACTAAAATCTGGCAAAGCAATTGGCACAGTGCTTGTGGTGGCACTGGTAGTTTGTGCCTGCACAGGCTGCTGTGTTTGCTGCCAACAAGCAACCAATACGACGCAACTGAAAAAACCAAGTAAAAAGCGGGGAGCATTAGAAATTGATTGCATAAATCATCCTATTTTCTGATTAAATTAATTAATAAATTTATAAAACAAAAGTGAAACTGATTAATTTTGATTTTGGGTTGATAACAAAAATAATTCGAGCGTGCGCATGGGTATCTTGCCGATAACCGCTGTTCGAGAAATGCCGTTGCCCAGTATTAAGCCGTTAACCGATTTTTTTTTCATCTGTACCTGTTCTCTTTGCTTAGAAGGGTCAATGTAAACTGAAACGCTAACCAAGCCATCGCTATATAAATAATGTTGCGAACTGCCTTTAATTTCTTTGGCCATTAATTTAAATCCTTTAACGTCTTTATAAGGATTCTTGAGCGCTTTACTTGGTGTATTTTTTACAAGCTCGGTTTTAATTTTTACCGGCTCAATGCTAATTTGTGTGAACGCCATTTGTTCAATCGTGTTATTTTTTTCATCACGTGTTAACACTTTTAAGGGCAAGCCTGTTTCGATATCTAACCACAACCGGTAACTGTAACGCAGATCGTCGTGTGCTTTTATATCAATCACTTGTGTATTTCTGCCAGCAACCCGGCTAGTTTCAGCCAGCTTAACGCGATAATTTTCGTTATCCCACGCCGTAGCGAATTGACTGAGTGCTGCTTGATCTCCCGCACCTGTAGATGAACGTTGATACTGCTTAGGCAAGGCATTGGTTTTAATTTGACCGTCAATTTTTAATAACTCGCGTGGCAGTCCTGACAAGGTTTTTAAGCGCAGCGTTTCTTTGCCATTGAGCATTTTGTGTTCAACGGCTAATGATTCGATATTGGACCCTTGGGCAATAACAATTACACCGGCATAGTTATGATTCAAGACCGCAGAGTTGATTCGCTCTAGCCAATTTTTTTCATCGTTTTGCCATAGCTTTTGAGCCCATTGTTTGCTATTTCCAAACCAAGATTCATCCTTAGCTTGAGCAGCAGATAAAGGTAAAATGACGAGACAAAGCAATAATGCGGAACGTTTAATCATTTGTCCGCCTGCTCTTGTGGTAAAGGTTCTTGATTAGTCAGAATTTCAGCGTAAGAAATGAGTCCATTACTGGCATTGGCGTCGGACATTTGATTGTGTCTGGCTAAGTAATCGTCCATTCCTTGATTACTACGCGGCCATGTTTTCGAACGTGTGCCTTCATTGAGCTCAAATTCTGCTGGATCGTTCTGGGAAGCCATTTGAACCGAAGTATCAATCGGTGTTTTGACACTATTTGGACTGCTGCGCACTGGCAATGCAGGAACCACAGCGATTGTGTTTTGTGGTGGCACAGCTGATGGCGATTGCACAACTAACACTGGCGTTTTATTAATAGCCGGCACGGAATTTACCGACTGCACCATGGCATTCGAAGGAGACTCTGAAGGCTTGGTTAGTTGAAAGCCTAAACCAAGCACTATGGCTAATGCACCAAACGATGCGATTAGGCGCATAGGGCTGGCCCAAGTATTTCCTGAAGTTGTGCATTGCGAGCTAATCAATTCAGCACTATTTTCTGGCATGAGTTGAAAAGGCTGCGATTTTAATACCGACGCAGCAATCCAAACGCGCTCACAATAAACGCGCAATTCGGCATCGTTAGACAATCGTTTTTGAAAAAATCGGCGCTCTGAATCAGACAGTTCGCCATCAATGTAAGCACTTAATTGTTCTAAATCGGTTTCGGATATTGGTTTCATGGTCTAACTCGCTGCTGGGCATATAAGGGGCGCAAACGGGCATCAATGGCCTCGCGTGCTCTAAAAATTCGTGAACGAACCGTACCAACCGGTGAATTCATGACTTCTGCAATTTCTTCATACGACAATCCTTCCATTTCACGCAATGTAATCGCTTGGCGAATATCGTCAGGCAATTGGTCCAATGCCTTACTAACTACTTGGGCAATTTCATCGCGTAAAAGTTCATGTTCTGGTGTGTCATTGTTTTGGATGTAAATACCGCCTTCAATATGTTCGGCATCATCGAGTTCAACATCAAAGGACGGTCGTCGTTTTTTACTAGCCAGGTGGTTCTTGGCTGTGTTCACGGCAATGCGATACATCCAGGTATAAAATTGGCTATCACCTCGAAATCCTGAGAGCGATTTATAGGCGCGGATAAAACTGTCCTGAACCACATCTTGGCACTCTGCGTAATCCCGAACAAAACGACTCACCACCGCTGCAATACGGTGCTGATATTTTCGAACCAGCAAGTCAAAGGCGGTTTTATCGCCATTTTTTGCGCGCTGGACAAGCGCTAAATCGAATTCTTGTTCGCCCATCGGGCTTGGATCTCCATTTCATTTGGGCCTTGAGCTAATTCCTTAGTCAGGCAGTGAGTAAAAAAGTTCCCGGCAATTGACCTACTAAGCCAAAACGGTGATGATAACCATACTCCAATTTCAAACAAACGAATGTATGAATTTATTTAACGGCCTTAAACCTAACCATTGGCAATTCGAAATGCGCAGCGATGGCATTCTTATATTAAGCCTTGATCGCAAGGATTCCAATGTCAACGCCCTTTGCCAAGAAGTTTTAAACGAGCTTGACGGCCTTATTGAGCGTATTGCCTTTGCGCCACCGAAAGGCATTATTATTCGCTCAACCAAGAAAGCTGGCTTTATTCCGGGTGCCGATATTGCTGAATTCGCCAGTTTTGATGCCAAAGGTTTGGTATTAGAGGCCATCAATAATGGTCAAAATATATTCCAACGCATCGCTGAATTGCCCTGCCCGAGTGTGGCCGTCATCCACGGACATTGCATGGGCGGCGGTACCGAACTGTCGCTGGCCTGCACAGCACGCGTTGCATCGAATGATGAAAGCACGCGTATAGGTTTGCCCGAAGTAAAACTTGGCATATACCCAGGCTGGGGCGGTAGCGTAAGGCTGCCAAGACTAGTTGGCGCGCCAGCTGCATTTGACATGATGCTGACCGGCCGTGCTTTATCAGCCACAGCTGCTAAAGCAATTGGCCTGGTTGATTGTGTTACAGAACAACCGCTCATGCTCAATAAAGCCGTCGAATTGATTGAATGTGGCGTGCAACGCCCGTTCAAACAAAAAGCCATTGCTAGCTTGAGCAATACCTGGTTGGCGCGCAAAGTTCTTTCTGGTGTTTTAGTTAAGCAAGTGGCTCGCAAAGCCAAAAAAGACCACTACCCCGCGCCATTCAGTTTAATCAGCACTTGGCAACGAACTGGTGGTATGAATGTTAGAGAAGCCTTGAAACAAGAAGGTTTTTCAGTTGCCAAGTTGGCACAAACACCGACAGCCCGCAACTTGATTCGAATTTTCTTTTTGCAAGAACGTTTAAAATCACTAGGCGGTAAACAACATGGCATCAGCCATGTGCATGTTATTGGCGCTGGCGTGATGGGTGGCGATATTGCCGCATGGTGCGCTCTCAAAGGTTTTACCGTGACCTTGCAAGACCGTGAAATGCAATACATCCAGCCAGCCATGGATCGTGCTGAAAAATTGTTTGAACGCAAGCTTAAAAATGAAGTAAAACGCGACGCAACTCGCACTCGTCTGGTTGCTGATGTTTCTGGCGATGGCGTGGCCAAGGCTGATTTAATTATTGAAGCCATTTTTGAGAATTTGGAAGCAAAACAAAGCTTGTATGCCGCGCTTGAACAAAAAATGAAACCTGAGGCATTATTAGTTTCAAACACCAGTTCAATTGCCTTAAATACGTTAAGCGAAAAACTGGCTAAACCATCGCAATTTGCCGGTTTGCATTACTTCAATCCGGTGGC
Source organism: Arenimonas sp. (assembly GCA_017987065.1). Classification (GTDB taxonomy): domain Bacteria; phylum Pseudomonadota; class Gammaproteobacteria; order Xanthomonadales; family Xanthomonadaceae; genus Arenimonas. The sequence goes on along the minus strand of JAGNUI010000015.1, from coordinate 6,915 downwards.
AATGATGCCTTTGGTGGAAATCGTCCGTCATGATCATATTGATGCGGAAACGGAACGCCGCCTTGCTGCCTTCTGCCGAAGCATTGATAAACTACCCGTGCCTGTTGCCGGCACTCCTGGATTTTTGGTCAATCGAATTCTAGCGCCTTATATGCAAGAAGCCATTTTGGCTTTTTCAGAAGGCATTCCGGGCCGTAGTATCGATAAAACCGCTTTGGATTTCGGCATGCCAATGGGCCCAATAGAGCTCGTTGACACCGTTGGTTTAGATGTAGCGGCCAGTGTTGGCAAAATTATGGCGGCCTTTCATGGCCAAGCACTACCCGATATATTCAAGATTGAAGAAGGCAAGCGCGGCAAGAAAGACGGCCAAGGCTTGTATCAATGGGTGAATGGCAAAGCCGTTAAGCCAGAATTAGCCAAAGACTATAAAACCCCTGAAGACTTACAAGATCGATTGATTTTAGCCTTTTTGAACGAAGCGGTTTCCTGCCTACATCAAGGCGTGGTTGCCGATAGCGACTTACTCGATGCAGGCGTTATCTTCGGCACCGGTTTCGCGCCATTTCGTGGCGGCCCCATTGCTTATATTAAAGCTACTGGCGCAAAAGAATTGCACACAAAACTAAAAGCTTTGGAGGCTAAGTATGGCAGTCGTTTCGCACCTAAAGCGGGCTGGGAAAGTCTTTAACTAAACTCCCTTCGACAGGATCTTGGATCAAATCTATAAGGGCGAATAATTATTCGCCCTTATAACTTTTATTTGTTCTTACAACCGGCTAATTTAATCGACTGCTTAGGGAAAATATCATAACTAGGCGCTTTTAATTTATTAGCTTCGATTAATTCAGGAACCTTACAATCATACTTTCTAGCAATAGAGGCTAAGGTTTCACCTTTTTTGACCTTATGGCTTGCCGTTTTCTTCGACTTAACTGGTGTAGGTTCTGGGGCTGCATTATCAGAGGTAATTTGATTGGGTATCAAAACGACTTTCGGCTGATATTGCGAATTGATGAAAGCAGGTTCTTTACGAGATTGAATTAAAGTCTTGGCTAATTCAGCCCGCGGGCCAGAAACACAGTTGTCTTGATAACTCTGCACTAATCTTCGGGGCGCACGCAATGTTGTACCCTGCCCAATATATTGAGAAGGTTCATAAGCTGGGTTTAAATTACGTAAAACTCGATACCACGAGCTCTGATTACCCGGATTGCCTAAGCAAATGGTCAGCTCATTAATGCTAGTTGATCTGGATAGTTTAAATTCTGAAGGTGACACATCCAGTTTCGGAAAAGTGAGGCCATATTCTTTGCCATGTAAAAACAACCAAGCAGCGGCAATAACAGCTGGCACGTAATCACGGGTTTCTGCCGGCCATTCTTTATAGACGTTTTCATTCCAGAAATTGGCACCACCGTATTCATTGTGAATTCTTCGGGCTCGGCCTTCGCCACCGTTATAGCCTGCAATAGCCATTTCCAAGCTTTTATTGAGCTCTTCAAAGCGCTCATTCATATAAGCGGCATTGGCACGCGCCGCATACTGCGGGTCGTAACGCATATCAGCGCCATTGGAATAACCCAAACCAAAACGAGTGCCAGTGCCGGGCATAAATTGCAATGGCCCCGCGGCACCGGCTTTAGACACCGAGTGCACTTTACCGCCGGATTCTTTAGTCATCATGCCAAACAATAAAGCCTCCGGCAAACCCGCTTTTTCATATTCCGGAGCCATTAAATAGCGCATGTATTGATAGTTCACCCAAGATTCCATAAAAAATCCGCGCTGCGTTGACAACCAGGTGGAAATGGCGGCCTGCATAGGCTGGTTGTAGCGAATTAACAATTCTAAATTTTGCCCGGATAAAAGCTTAACCGTGCTATCAAGTGCCGGCATATTATAGGGCTGAAGACTTGGATTTATGCTGCTGAGATTATCAATATCATTTCGTTTGATTAATTGTTCATAAGCACTGAGAATTTTTGTTTTTGAACATTTCTTCAGCTTAAAACATTGATTAGCCAAATCTTCAAGGTCTTCCAATGACTTGTTCATTACCAAGGCTTTAGAATCGTCGCCTTCTTCATACTGCAAATGCGCTTGTTGGTAGCTTTTTACCACTAGTTCAACTTTCTGATAGATAAGCTCTTCTTTGCTTAAAGTAGCCGCATGAATTGGGCCAACAAAAGCACATGACAATATGAAAGCCGTTAAAATGATTTTATTACGCATGTAATCTCCTTTCATGCATTGTCTTTTCCATCTTGCTATTATTATTGATTAAACCCTAAGACACCACCCTAAATAAAAGATAAAGTCTGAATGAGTCGTTGGCGTGCACCCACATTACCATCCACAGCGCTAATAACGCGTGAAGGATTACAGCGTTTGCGGGATGAACTGCATGAGCTTTGGCAACTTCGAAGGCCTGAAGTGGTTAGAGCGCTGTCGGCAGCGGCGGCAGAAGGCGATCGCTCGGAAAATGCTGAATATATCTACCGAAAAAAACAGTTAGGCGAAATTGATCGTCGGGTGCGTTTTTTGAGTAAACGTCTGGAAGTATTAAAAGTCCCTGATTTAACACAGGCACCACTCGACAAAATTTTTTTTGGCGCGTACTTTGAGCTTGAAAATGATGATGGCGATGTACGACTTTATCGGATGGTGGGGCCCGATGAAACCGATGCAAAATTATCTTGGATTAGCATTGATTCGCCCTTGGCACGCGCGGCGTTAAATAAAAGCATAGAGCAAGATTTTGAAGTGGAACTACCAACCGGACTTGCAAGCTTTGTGGTGGTTTCCATTAGTTATAAATAATCCCCCGCACTTCGTGCTTCCCCCTTTTAAAAAAGGGGGATTGATGGGGATTTAGTCCGCATTGTCTGGGTCTACCAACGCATATAAATCATGCTCATCGGCACCCATAATAGTGACTTCAACAAACTGCCCAGGCTTCAAACCAGCGCGCTCACCATCTTGAATTTGGACGGTGCCGTCAATCTCTGGCGCATCGGCTTTCGAACGCGCAATGGCCAGCTCGCCATCTAATGAATCGACCAAAACTTGTTGCACGGTGCCGACTTTACGCTGTAATTTTTCCGCACTAATTTCAGCCTGCAATTCCATAAAGCGTGCCAAACGTTCTTGCTTAATGTCTTCGGGCACGGCATCGGGTAAATCATTGGCTTTGGCGCCATCAACCGGTGAATAAGCGAATGCGCCTACCCGATCCAACTCGGCTTGATCAATAAATGAAAGTAGTTGCTCAAAATCATCTTCGGTTTCACCCGGAAAGCCAACAATAAAGGTGCTACGAATGGTTAGATCTGGGCATATTTCGCGCCATTTCTGAATACGCTCAAGATTTTTGTCAATTGCGCCAGGGCGTTTCATCAACTTCAAAATACGCGGGCTAGCATGTTGAAACGGAATGTCCAGATACGGCAAGATTTTACCTTCGGCCATTAATGGAATGATGTCGTCAACATGCGGATACGGATACACATAATGCAAGCGCGACCAAACACCAAGTTCTGAGAGACCTTCGCACAAATCTTTCATACGCGTTTGGTAGCTTTTATCGCGCCAAGTCCGTTCGGCATAGCGCACGTCCACGCCATAAGCGCTGGTATCCTGCGAAATCACCAATAATTCTTGCACACCGCCACGCACTAAACGTTCCGCTTCACGTAGCACGTCATCAATCGGGCGCGAAACCAGATTGCCACGCATTGAGGGAATAATACAAAAACTGCAACGGTGATTACAGCCTTCCGAAATCTTCAAATAGGCATAATGCTTCGGGGTTAGCTTAATACCAAAATCAGGCACTAAATCCATGAATGGATCATGCTTGGGTGGCAGCACGCCGTGCACGGCATTCATCACCGATTGATAATCTTGCGGACCGCTGATGGATAACACGTCTGGAAACTTGCTGCGGATTTGCTCTGGCTTTTTGCCCAAGCAACCGGTCACAATCACTTTGCCGTTTTCAGCCAGCGCCTCGCCAATCGCATCTAAGGATTCTTCCACCGCCGAATCAATGAAACCGCAGGTATTGACCACCACCACATCGGCATCATTATAGCTGGGCACGATGTTGTAACCCTCGACCCGCAATTGCGTCAAAATTCGCTCAGAATCCACCAACGCTTTCGGACAACCGAGGCTGACGAAACCGACTTTGGGATTTTGTATTGACATAGACAGCCTGCATAGCGGAAAGTTGGAGGACGATTATACCGCCATTGCCTTGACCCAATTATGAATAAATCCGCTTTCATCCTTGATCCGCGCATTGCCAACGACACATTTTTCCTGCTCGATGCACCGCTTTGCCGCGTTGGACTGATGGATGATGCCCGTTTTCCCTGGCTCATTTTAGTGCCGTGCGTACCTTTGGTGCGTGAATGGCCAGATTTGAGTTCAATTCAGCAAGTGCAATTACAAGTTGAAATTAATGCCGCTGCGCGTGCCTTACAACAAGCTTTTCCCTCGGGGGAAAAGCTCAACATCGCAGCACTTGGCAATGTAGTGCCACAACTGCATATTCATGTTGTTCTGCGCCATATTGATGATGCCGCATGGCCAAAACCGATTTGGGGTGTGGGTGAGCGCGAACCGTACAGCAAGGAAACCGCATTGCAAACATCATCAGCGATTATGGCCTTCTGGGATTTAAGCGATGACTGAATTCCACGCCACCCGTTACAAGCACCCACTGGCATTAACCGAATCCGAAGCACTGCAACGCACACAAGAATTTGCCTCATTTTTAGATAAGCGTCGCACCGTTCGCGAATTTTCGAGCCAAACAGTTCCGCAAAACATCATTGAGCAAGCCATACAAGCCGCTGGCACGGCGCCGAGTGGTGCCAATCAACAACCCTGGCGTTTCGTAGCGGTGTCTAACCCAGAATTGAAAAAACAAATACGCGTGGCCGCCGAATCTGAAGAACGCGAATTTTACGGCCACCGTGCGCCCGATGAATGGCTGCAAGCACTCTCACATTTAGGCACAGATGCCGACAAACCTTTTCTAGAAACAGCGCCGTGGCTTATTGCCATTTTTTATGAGCGTAATGGTATTGATAGCGAAGGCAACAAACAGAAACGCTATTACCCACACGAATCAACTGGCATAGCCTGTGGCTTATTGATTGCAGCCCTTCACCATGCAGGTTTAAGCACGCTCACCCACACACCCAGCCCAATGGGGTTTTTAAATGAGCTATTAGGCCGACCTAAAAACGAGATGCCGTATTTGCTGTTGGTGGTTGGCTACGCGAGTGAAAACTGCCATGTGCCAGATATTCAACGTTTACCGTTAGCACAAATTGCCGATTTTAAGGTTTAATAAAGCAGATGAGCACTCAACCCAATGCAACACTATTTAATGACGATGCGTATATTAGCGAGCTACGTGAGCAGATGCTAAAGTTCGCTATCTTGCAACTGCGCGATAAAACGCAAGCTGAAGATGCCGTACAAGACGCGTTAATCAGCGCGTTCAAAAACTGCACGGCTTTCAGTGGCAAATCAGCGTTCAAAACTTGGGTGTTTGCCATCTTAAAAAATAAAATTATTGATTTAATCCGTGGTAAAAATCGTTATGTCGCTATTTCAGACCTGCAAACCAACAGCGAGGAACAAGAAGATTTTTCCGTGTTATTCGATAAAACCGGGCATTGGAAAACGGAACACAAACCAAGTAGCTGGGGCGATCCCGAAAATTGCTTTGAGAATGAACAGTTTTGGTTAATTTTTGAATCCTGTCTGAATAAGCTGCCAAGCCACCATGCTCAGCCTTTTATGATGCGTGAATTTATAGGCCTAGAAAGTGCAGAAATCTGTAAGGAACTGACACTTAGCACGTCTAATCTACATGTCGTTTTATATCGCGCAAGAATGGGCTTACAAAAATGCTTAGAAAAGAACTGGTTTAAGGAGGCTGGCCATGTTTAGTTGTTACAAAGCTACGCAACTGATGTCGTTAGCACAGGATCGTCCTTTAATATTTAAAGAGCGTGCCTCATTAAATATGCATTTAATGATGTGTTCGTTTTGCCGACAATTCAATAAAAATACTCGCACGCTAAGTCAAGCGATGCATAAGTTTACAAAAATGCCTTGAGCGCCTTGCTATTTTATTTAGTAGTTAGAACGCCTGAACCATAAGTTTCTATCCCGTTTTTTTCAGCATCAGAATCAGCATCGTCTTCATAAATCCTAGGAGTAACTGAAATGCCAACAGCAAATCTTCCCGAAGCAAAAACAATCCTCGAGTTATCCGTTTTGGGTCTTTGGACTTTTGGTATACTCGCAGTGGGTATGACTTCGATGGGTATCGTGGCATTCCTAAAGACCAAAAACTCAGCAGCAAGTTTTATCAAATTGTTTGAGCGGCTGCAAATTTTAAAAATGGCTACGGTCATGACGGTGATCCTAGCAACATTCTACTTAGCTCTCTTCGGATTAATTGATTCAACGGGAACAGTTGGTTTATTTAGTGGAGTAACTGGATACGTCCTCGGAGGTCTTGAAAAGAGATCATCAGAAAGTCCAGTGAGTGCCGAGCCAGTTGGAAATAGCACAACGAGCAGTCAAGAATAAGTCTCATACGAGAATGGTTCCGTACTAAATAGTCAATCGGACAGCAGCCTCTAAATTTGAGTAACCCGTTATATCTCAGCAGTGGCAACTGAATTCAATGGTCAGTCGGCATAAGCAAAAATGGCGATGGAATCACAGTCGGATTTATTATGGGCGAATTTGTCCCGCGCCATTCTTTCATCCTTTTTAATCAATTGTTTTCGATTACACTATTAGCCTCGCATCAACGATAACACCTATGAAAAACAATCATGACCGTGCCTGCTGGACCATCCGCAATGGCAAGCAGACCTC